>DASXWI010000575.1:0-5307 GCA_036503755.1 Saprospiraceae bacterium
AACTATACTGGGTATGAATCCCAGGAATTACAATTAGGCGCCTCAAGCGTAGTAAATGCTGTTTTAGCAGAAGGGGTAACCCTCGAAGCGGCAGTAGTAACTGGTTTGGGCATCAAACGGGAATCCAAGTCTCTTGGTTATGGATTCTCAGAAGTTTCAAATGAAGAAATAACGCAGACCAGCAACAACAGAACCTTTGAAGCTCTCGCAGCAAGGGTTCCGGGCTTGAACATTAGTTCTAGCGGGCAGCCAGGTGGTAGTTCAGAAATCACGATCCGTGGTTATGGTTCTGTAACAGGAAACAATACCGCACTTATCGTTGTCGATGGAGTGCCCATCAATAACAGGACAAACACCTCTTCAACAACCCTGGTGGATGCAAATGATGATTTCAATCGTTCACAGGATTTTGGTAACCAGGCGAATGACATTAATCCAAATGATATCGAAAGCATCAGTGTCCTTAAAGGTGCTGCTGCCACAGCTATTTATGGAAAACGTGGTGGAAATGGGGTAATCCTTATTACAACCAAGAGTGGGAATAAGGATCAGAAATTGCATATAGATTATTCAGGTTCTTTTGAAGCGTCTACTGTAAATCGGGTTCAGCATCAACAGAATACTTTTGGCCAGGGATGGTCAGGTTTGTGGGCTACGAATGAAAATGGTAGCTGGGGACCAAAATTTGATGGTCGTGACCGCTTATGGGGAAATACGGTGGATAATTCACGCCTGATTAAACCCTATTCGCTAGTTGAAGATAACCTCAGAGATTTTTATGATCCAGGACAAACCTGGTCAAATAATATTGCTCTGACAGGGGGATCAAAAGATCTGACCTTCCGTGTTTCTTATGGCAACACCTCTGACAATGGAATCATCCCAGGAGATAAAGACACCTATAACAGAAATAATTTTGGTGCCAGGACAGAGTATTCTTCTGGCAAGGTGACTATTGGCGCAGGCATGGAATATGTCAATAAGAAAGCGGAAGCAGTGGCTACAGGCCAGGGTGATGATGCAGGAGCGGGTGCTACACTGGCGCAGGAAATCATGCAAATTCCTAGAGATCACGCAATCGTGGATTATGCAGATTTCAATAATAAGTTCTATGATCAGGACAATTATTTTACGCCATATGCATCAAATCCATACCTGGTTCTTGATAGAGCTGGAAATGAATATATTGAAAACAGATTCATTCCATCCGCATGGGCTACGTATCAATTCACACAGAAATTTGCTGTGACTGCACGTCTCGGTACAGACTTTAGTTCTGGTAACCTGGCAGACTGGGGTAATCCAATCCGGATCACACCAGGATCTCCAAACTCATCTGCAAATGATGTAGTAGGTAAATTCCAGGAAACGCAAACTAACACAGATCAGGTTGACTTCAACATGTTCGGTCGGTATAATACAAGTCCGGAAGCTGCAGTTTCTCTTGACCTTATTGGTGGTTTAAACATGAACCAACGTTCATTTAAATATGTCACTACCTACATTACAGATCTGACAATTCCAGAATTCTATAACCTGTCAAACTCTTCTAATCCTCCGACATCAAATGATGCCCAGCGGAAAGAGAGATTTGTAGGTGTATATGGATCCGCTACATTAGGATTCAGTGATTGGATTTACCTGACATTAACTGCCAGGAATGACTGGTCGTCAACTCTACCCATTGATAACAACAGTTTCTTCTACCCATCTGTTTCTGCTGCATTTATCCTGACAGAGAAGGCGATTCCGGCAGGTTCATTCTTATCCTTCTGGAAAGTCAGAGGTGGATATGCACTTGCAGGAAACGACACAGATCCTTATAAGATCAACCCAGTGTATGTAGCAGGTCAAGGTAATGGTGGTTTTGCACAAATCAAATTCCCTATCGCAGGTCAGAATGGTTTTGAATCAGGTAACCTACTTGGTAACCCAGAATTGCAGGCTGAGCTGACAACAGAGTTGGAATTCGGAACAGATATCCGTTTCTTCAATAACAGGCTTGGAGTTGACTTCTCCTGGTATGATCGTGTAACTTCAGACCAGATTATTGAAGTTGAATTACCTCCATCTACAGGTTACACACGCCAGGTTACAAATCTTGGTGAGGTCCAGAATACAGGTATTGAACTTGGCTTGAATGCGGTTGTATTAAAAGGCAATAAATGGTCATGGGATGTATTTGTAAATTATACTGATAACAAAAACACAGTTAAGTCTCTTGGAGATACGGACGCTACCCGCCTTGTGCTTAATAATGCATACAGCGTAAATCTTGTGGCTGAAGTAGGTAAACCGCTTGGTAGTATCTACTCTGCAGGTCCATTGGTGAATGATGCAGGGCAACCAGTAGTTGACGGTAACGGTCTTCCAGTATCAGATCCTGACCAACACTATCTCGGCTCTATCAATCCTGATTACCTCTTAGGTTTTGGAACTTCGTTGAATATCGGAGCTTTCTCCCTTGCTGCAAACGGTGACTACCGCAGTGGTGGTGTAATGTATTCATACACTGCTCGTCTGAATTACTTTGTTGGTAATGCATGGTTGACAACGTATAATGATCGCGAACCATTCATTATTCCAAATTCAGTAGTGGTTTCCGGTACGGATGATCAAGGCAACACAACGTATGCTGAGAATATTACCGCGATTTCACGTGATAATGTATTTACGTATTGGGGATCAATTCTGGCTGCTGAAGAAAATCATGTAATTGATCGTAGCTTCTTCAAATTGAGAAATGTCTCTCTTACCTATAATATTCCTGTATCCGTGACCAATAAAGCTAAAATAGGAAATGCCAGCCTTACGCTTTATGGCCGCAACCTGGCTCTCTGGACTCCAGAAGAAAATAATTTCGTTGATCCTGAAGGTTCTACATTCGGTACTGGTCTTGCAGGCCAATTGGGTGAATTCGGTGGACTTCCGACATCAGCATCTTATGGTGTATCTCTGAGACTTGGTTTCTAATCATAAAAAAATAAGAAATATGAAAAATATATTAGCATCGTTATTTGGCTTTTTGCTCATGATGAGCCTGGTCAGTTGTAACGATTTCCTTGATATCAATGATGATCCGAATAATCCCAGCGAAGTTCCTGCTGCATTGACATTGCCATCGGCTCAATTGAATATGGCAGTTGCCCTCAATGCTGATTATGCTGTTGTTGGCGGTCTTTGGGCTCAACATTGGGCACAAAGTCATGTAGCCAGTCAATACAGAGATGAAGACAGGTACGATTTAACCCGACTTGATTACCAAGTCGCCTGGTCTGAGATGTATGCAGGTGCTTTGATTGACCTTGCCAAAATTGAAGATGAGGCAGTCGCAACCGGAAACTGGAACTTGAATCTGCAGGCGGTTTGTCTTTCTGCATTTGCATACCAGATTCTTGCAGATTGGTATAATGCTATTCCTTATGGAGAAGCTTTAGGTGGAGAAAGTGGAAATGTAGCCCCTGCCTACCAACCTGGTGATGTAGTTTATGCAGATTTGCTTACCAGAATTGATGCTGCGCTTGCGCAGGATTTTACAGGAGCTGGTGTTGCTCAGGTACCTTCTGATTTTGTCTTTGGTTCATTGTCAGAAGCAGATCAAATCGCAGCATGGACAGATTTTGCCAATACGCTTAAGTTGAAACTTTGGTTGCGTCAAACTAAAGTAAATGACAGCGGAGCAGGTACAGCTATTGCTGCTTTGTTGGGCAGTGGAGTAACCTTTCTTACACAGGATGCAAAACTGGACATCTTCACCGACCTGCCTGATAAGAGTACACCTATCTACGAATCTAACGTAAGACAACTCAACGTTAAAACAAACCTTCGTGGCAGCCGTACATTTGTTTCATGGTTACAGGAAAATGGAGATCCAAGGCTTGATGCTTATTTTACTCCTGGCACCGGTGGTCACTTTGGATTATGGCAGGGATGGTTTGATGCTCCGACGCCAGTAGTGCCAGAACAAGCTCCTGACGTGGCCAACCTTTTCCCTGATCAACCTGTTTATTTCTTCAGCACTGATGAAGTCAACTTTATGTTAGCTGAAGCGCATGCCCGTTATGGAAGCGCAGGCGAGGCTGAAGGTTTTTATGATGCTGGTGTAAATGGAGCTTGTGCTCGAGTAGGTGTTGATTGTTCAGCTTTAGTAGATGGTGGATATGCTTATCCGAATGGATCTGTGGCAGAGAATATTGAAGCAATCATTACACAGAAGTGGGCTTCATTGGTCTACAGAGGATATGAAGCTTTTTGGGATCACCTCCGCACAGGAGTTCCAGCCATATATAATGGTAATGGATTAATAGATCCATTTAACCCTCCGGCTGATTATGTGCCAGGTACTTTTACTTATTCCGTAGGAGGAAAGACCAGTGGTGCATTTCCACAACGTTTGGTCTATCCTGAAAGCGAACGTAATACCAACCAAAATATTCCGGCTGAGGTTGCCCTCACGGTTCCTGTTTGGTGGGCTCAATAATCATTTTAAAAATAAAAATCTATGAAAAGCATAATTAATATAACCAAAGTCTCCTTTCTTTTTGGACTACTTTTCACGATCTCAGGTTGTGATAATGAACCCGAAGTTTCAGGTATTTCCAGAATCACCTATTTCCCTGAGTTTGTGTATGAAGGGCCTAGTTCTTATGTTATTCCTTGCAGTTCTGATTTTCAGGTTCCCCCTGTAACGGCAACTGAAGGTGGCAATCCATTACCTATTGTAACTTCTGTGTTAGGGCTATTAGGCCCTGTTCCAGCAGTGGATATAACTAAGCCAGACTATTATGTTGAAACCACATCCGCGGTCAATCAGGATGGTTTTGCTGGTGAAGTTGTTCGAACTTTTTGGGTTGCTTGCACAGGTGATTTGGTCAATAGTTTGGAAGGTTTATATACTTCTACCATTACGAGAACTTCTTCAGCAGTTACGTACACTGATAAGCAGTATATTTTAATTCGTAAAGTTGGTGACAACACATATGAATTATCTAATGCTGATGGAGGTTGGTATGAACTAGGTAGAAATTTAGGTCCTTGTTATCGATCAGCAGGTGCAACTGTGACTGCAGTTAATATTGCAACAAATACATTCACTTTCGGCCCTCCAGTCGAGGTAGGTGGTTTTGGTGGCCCAATCGTACTGACTTCTATGACAGTGGATGCGGCAGCGAAAAAGATTGTATTTACTAGTGACTGGGCAGCTCCGGGTACAAACTATACATTCACGGCTACCTTGACCCAGGTTGCACTTTAATTCACCTCTAAACAATTGACGTATGAAAAATAAATTATTGCTATTACTCATTT
>DASXWI010000576.1:0-5040 GCA_036503755.1 Saprospiraceae bacterium
CCAGGCGTTCAAACATGCTGTGCGTGAGATCAAGTTCGACACCGGAGTTTTTCATCAGGCGGGCGGTGATAAACGCCGGGGTAAAATTTAAGATCAGGATGGTGGGTAACAAAAATACCTTCCACGAATCTGGTGTAAAGAGAGACACACCCATCAATGCAAATGAGGTGAGGTAGAGTATGGTGTAAGGCCGGCTATATCGCCGATGCGACTTATCATAAAAGCCGACACTCTCCCATAAATAGGTCAGAAATACCTGGAAGATCATAAACAGGATCGTAACAGCCTTGTACTCCCCGTGCATTTTATCTATCATGATGGCCAGCGCTGCAAGGATCATCATTTGCCACAGGGTCATCAGCCGGGTGCGCAATCCCTGGTTGCCATGTATATCGTGATGCAGGCTGCCGTTTAGCCAGCCCCAGTAGATAAGGATAAAGAGACATGCATACTCAACAAATCCGGAAAAGGTGATGTGTGCTGCAAAATGATGGGTGATCCGGGCAATGGCAATGACGTAGACAACATCATAAAAGAGTTCGAGCCAACTTACTCTCCGGTCATGGTCCGGATTGGAGAATTGTTTTGGAGGTCCCCACCAGACAGAAAAGTTTTTACGGATTTGCGCCGGCATAAAGTCTTTGGATTTAAGAAAGGAATGATACGAAAAAGTTGGAGCCTAACATCTAGGTTTTCAGGCTTTGATCAATATTTTCTTGTCACGGAATTCTACCACATAGCCATCACGCAGTTTGTTTCTCTTGCGCAATTCTACCTCCCCATTGACTATAACTTCTCCTTCTTCAATACAAATATTGGCTTCACCGCCGGTTTCGACCAGGTGCAAAACCTTGAGGAGCTTATTGAGCTCGATGTATTCGTGTCCCTGTAAATTGAAGGTTTCCATAGGATGGCAAAGATCATAGAATTTTAAAATATCAGGCAGTTGGGGAGCCCTGATTTAGCCTCACAGATTTAGCCCCGGATTTGGCGGATACAGTTACAAATCGAATGCTCAAGGATTTACCCGCTTACTCAATTGTTCATGCCATCCTATCATGAGGATCATTTACACAGGGCACAGGGTTCTACTTTTGCCCGTAATATAAATGTTAAGGCAAATGAAAAATTTCTACCTCCTTATTCTGTTTAGCTTAATCCTTTCCCACGCATCAAATGCTCAATCTCAGTTTTATTCTGTACCCGCCAACATCATTGATCAATATGTACGGGATAGTACACATGTGATTGGCCAGCTTGATTTGACTTTTCCGGAGGATGGCATGGCAATAGTTCAATTTGATGGCGAAGCATATGGAAGCCCGGAGGACCGGATTATTCTGGCAGCCAATATTTATCCTGAATGGGATGCGAATGCAGGAAATGTGGATGTTAGATCTGCATTCAATGACGAAGGGCATTGCTTTTCACATACACAATTATTTCCTGTTACGGCCGGACAGCAGTCGTTCTACGCGGTCGTTACGAATTATGTTGACATACAAGGAAGTGGAAGAGCTACAGTATATGGAAGATTATCTGTAGAGTATTTTCCACAATCGTCTTCTGTCACGATTGCTAATTCTGTCCAGACAGAAAATTTTACTTTGACACAAAAACTGGCACTGGATAGTGTGACTATTGAAGCTTCGGGTCCAGGCAAGATCGAAGTCAGGCTCAACGGTAGAGCAGAACCTATCCACGGTGATATTCTCATGATTGGGGTAAGCGATACTAAAAACTGGAGTTATACAGATCCACAGAATGCAGCACTTGAGCACAATGACGCTGATGAGTTCTCCATCAGTTTTTCCAGTACAAAATTGGTCAATGTGGATGAAGCAGGCACCTATACTTTTTATGCCATGGCGCAAATTGCCTATGAAGAGGAAGGAACCGGCTCCGTCTATACCTATACTAATCTTCATGCCTGTTTTTATCCCCAAACGGAGGAGCATATTTTAAGGCAAAAGTTCATCCATCAGCAAAATCTTATACTGGATGAACAACTCGATCTGCTTGATTCTATCACTATCGACGTTCAAAACCCCGGTAAGGTGGAGATCAGGTTTGATGGCGCATTGCGTAGCCCTTTTGGAAGAAGCATTCTTTTAGCTGCAAATGATGATATTACTTTTGGGTTACAGGAAGGCAGCGTGATTCTTCAGACCAATGATGATGATCTTGACAGGCATCCATTTGTTCATACACAGGTTTTTGATGTTGAATCAGGCTCACATACTTTCTATATAATGGCACAAAGCCAGCCTGGTACAGGTTCTGTCGAGGTTGATTTGAATGGGAGTTTTCTTGTAAAGTATTACCCGGAAACCGAAGTGACTGCTGTTGATCAATTATCCGCTTTGACTTTTGACATATGGCCAAACCCTGCCAGTGACCGGATTAATATTCAATATGAAAAGGATAATGATCATATGGAAGTTTCAATTCTTGATTTGCAAGGACATATCATTCGTCATGAAGCGAATGTGGTTTCGGGAAATGAATTGGAAATATCAACCCTTCCTTCCGGGATCTACATTGTTGAAATCAACAATGGAAAGGAAAGAGGGTATAAGAAGCTGGTAAAAGAATAATCAGGATAGGTCTGAACTCGCTTTGTCAATACAACAGGGAAAAAGTAAATTTACCCTGTGGCATCAAAACAAAAGAAATCCATAAAAGGGGCTTCTTCACCTATTCGAAAACCGAAAGTAAAAGACGCTAATCCAGTAATTACCTGGTTAGTGCCAGTACTGTATGGCGTTTTTGGAGGCCTCACCTTTTATTTTTTACATCCAATCCTCAATTTCAAGCCTTCTGATTCAGAGCATCTTGTAACAACCATGTCTGCCATATCCTTCATGGCAGCTTTCTTTGGTGCTACTCGGTTTTTCCAACAACATAATCACTCAATAGCTCTTTGGACCATTCCCTTAGTGGGTTTACAAGTCTTAATCAATATCGCTCTAACGTATGGGTGGATTGGCCAGGAAACCGTGTGGATGGCTCTTGGAAGTATGTTGACCATCCCAACAGGTATCATTTGGTTTTTCATTCTTAAGTCTACTGCGGATGATGAACGTGTACCGCCTGATGGTAACCTTTATCCAATAAAGCAGGTTTTTGCGCACCCATTCACTAAAATAGCAGGAATCATTATTCTACTGGTTGCAGGAGTTTTATGTTTCTATAGGTTAGGCTATTATGATATCTGGGAAGATGAGAATCTCGTGATTAATGCCGCAAAAGGGTTTTATGAAAATGGATTCTCTTATTTCAAAGAAGGATATGACCGGGCATGGTTACATACGATCATATGTGCCGGTTTTTTTGAAGTGTTTGGCATTTCTGAATTTAGCGGTAGGCTGCCTTCAGCGATATTTGGGATCGGGTTTGTCTTGGTTAGTTTCTATGTATTCGCACGATGGTATGGGTTAGCATGGCTCGCATTGCTTATTCCGCTGGTTTGCTTGATGAATGATCGTTTCCTGATTCTCTTTCGGTATATGCGGATGTATGCTTTGCTGATCCCGGTTTTTTTGGCTGCTGCCTATGTTATTTACAATACGATCATCCTTTACAATTCCCGAAGTATTGGTTCAACCACTTCGTCTGGATTGACAAGAAAGCAAATAGGTTACACCATTCTAGCCTTACTTTTTTTTCCATTGCTAGCCCATATCCACAAATTATCAATGGTAATGATACCTGTTGTGGCATTCGTGGTACTTTATTTGGTTTTATTATATCGAACCAGGAATCAAATGCGACTTTTATTTTTTGTGATAGCTGCCGGATTGGTTCTTCTGTTTTTAACTTTTGTTGTCCAATTAGAAGCATTTCGAATGTTTCGGCAAGCCGCCTCAAGGATGATGGTACCGCACGCTCCGATGACAGCTTATTTCGAATATGTTTTTGAAAACGGGTTACCTAGAAACAGCACCATTATGCTACTACTTTCCGGACTTGGACTGTTGGGATCCGGATTGAAACAACACATTAAGAGTCTTTTGATTTTTAATTACTTATTAGGGGTAATTGCCATGATCTCTATGGTATATCTCATCCAGGGTGAAGGCCGTGATTACAGGTATATTGCCCATATAGGTCCATTTATAATTTGTAACCTGCTTTTGGTAAGTTTTTACATTGGTCGGGTTTTTTCAAAACAAATGTATCCCTGGATAATGGTTGGTCTTTTTTTGGCGTCCACGCTTATGTTGATAAAGGATTATGAACGAGTGTATGTGAAACATCCATGGGCCCCCCGATATTCTGTTGTCTATAACACACTTCAATCTCAATACAAACCTGGAGATGCATTGTTTGCGCGAAATATAAAGACCTATTACCTTGATCCAGTAGCACTGGCAGGAGAGCATTATCATAAGATTTCCAAAAAAAGTGATTATACCAAAAAGCAGTTTCTTGCAGATGCCAGGATTGAGGGTCATGGATGGGTTATGTGGGAATTGCACAAATCACACCACTGGAGCAAAGATATTCTTGAATATATTTACAAAAATTTCAAACCTGTTCATACGCAGAACCTGGATGAGCTCGGAGTAGCACTTTTTTATTATGATGAGACGATGATTATAAAGGACTAATCCAAAAGACCGATGGCAAAAGCAAAAAGCAAGAGTAATTCCCAGGTAAAAAAAGTTGTTAAGATTTCATTGCCGGAATGGCCATTGAAAGCATCACAAACTTTCTTCACATTTGCCATTTTATCAGGGCTGCTTACGCTTATCCTTTTTTCAAGGTATTTATTCGGTAACTATCTCTATATTTTTGATGATGTAGGTTCTGATACGATTACGGTCTTTTATCCAAACATAGTTCAGGCAGCCAGGTATTTCCAGGAGCAAGGGATGCCGGGATGGTCCTTTTATATCGGGTTAGGAAGTAATTTTTACCCTGGGTTTATTCTGAATCCTTTTGGATGGATATACCTTCCCATGAGTCCGGAATCCATAGCGTATGCTATAGCTTGGGTTCAAGCAAGTGTACTCTTTGGAACAGGCCTCATCTTTT
>DASXWI010000577.1:0-1701 GCA_036503755.1 Saprospiraceae bacterium
CAATTTCAATACGCTCACCAGTACATGGGTGCGTCATCATTGGTTCTCCCAAAAACTCTATTCTACCTACATCGGGAACATGGATAAACAAAGTGCTTATCGTCAAAGTAAAAAGTAACATCCATATCGTGCGCATTCACTAATATAATCATTTCGGCGGTTCATATGGTGGTGGTGGAGTAGGGGGTGAACCTGATTGATTAATATACAGGTTTTCAATGTTCACTCTCCTTATCTTACAGCCACCAAAAATCCTGTTCCACTGCCTGTAGAATAGGTTTGTTTCTTCGTACTCAGCTTCAAGCATGTCGCCTTTTTTCTTTACGCTTTTAATTTTCTTGCTCATTGCCATTAAAATTTAAATTGAGAAAAGCCCGGGTAGGACGTCTTCCCGCCCAGGCCTTTGCCCAAACTTTTTGTAAAATTTTATCATGGTGAGATGATTAAATTATCGAGCACAAGAGAATTTCGAGATGGTGTAGCGCCCGTATTCTGCGCCTGAAGCTTTATTACCATAGTATAGTCGCCCTCAGCCAATACATCAGAAGTAAACACCGTTTCACGCGAAGCGTTTCCGGTCGGGCACACGTTAGTGCTACCGCCCGGATCAACTACATACAAGTCAACGTCCTGCGTATCTACAACAACAGCACCATCTAAAACCTCAAATCTAGCCGTTCCCATGTTGTTACATTTCTCCATAACCACCGCTACCTGTGTTCCGTGAAAGTTATAACTAGCCGTTGAGTTTAGCGTAGTGGTAGCGTGGACGTCGTTGTCCTTAAATCCTGTTTTGAAATTCGTGAAGTGTAGCCAGTTAAGTGAATAGGTAAACTCGGTATCGTTCACCGTTCCGTCACTAACTGGCACGGTATATCCTGGAATCCATTCCTCGCCGTTGTATTCATATGCGCCAATGTCGGGAGCGCCTACGCTTCCATCTGTAATTCCGGTGATCACTTGACCAGTGTTTACGGCGGGGGAACCGGATTGAATTCTATAAAATAATCCCTCAGTTCCTGATCCAACGAATAAGGGGTTCGTTCCCGGTATAATATAATTTTGATTATTACCTAGGTTCCCTGACTGCCAGTTGATGTTGATGTTTCTAACGTAGATATTATTTCTTTGAACGTCCAGCGGACTCATGCTATAGGTGAGGTAGGAGTTCCCATACCCTTCTAGGATTTGCGTACCTGCAAACGTGTTATTGTAAATATTGAAAGTTGTGTTCGTTGTTCTGAATCCGTTGACTGTTTCGTGGTACATATCTAATATTCCTGTACCCCAAGAAACGTTGTGATGAATAGTCCCGCCACCAGACGCCTGGTCATAGTACATCCCGTTGACACTTATACCACCCTGCCCAATAACCATCCTGGATAGGTTGTCATGGAACCAATTATGATGTTGCTGTAAACCAGTGAGATTAACTTGCCCCGCTGCGTAAGTTGCCCCGCCATCACTGGAGAGCATTCCGTGATAACCAATGTCATTGTAACTTATTTCAACATTTAAGTGATTCCCATTTTCAAGATACCCAAAATCGACACCAGACCTACCCAGGTAATGCATTGAATTTCTAGTAACGACCTGCCCGTCATCAGTATCCCAGAAAGAAAATGGGGCTGCTGAACCGCTGGAATATCCTATATATTCCATCTTATTATTTTCAGCGCGACAATTAGGTCCGAGCCATAC
>DASXWI010000578.1:0-10428 GCA_036503755.1 Saprospiraceae bacterium
CAATGAGGCTTCATCACCTAAGCCTAGGAAACTGAGCAAGGAGCAAAGGATCGAAGGTGCCATTGAAGATATGATCTTTACTTCAAGAGATATTGATCTCGGCTATATCCCTTATGATAAACTCTTCAGTGCGATTGCTGAAGGACAACGTCGTGTTGAACACCCAGCGCATGCGAATAGCCGAAGCGGTGGAGTAAGTCTTACCAATGCGATATGGCGTGAACGAGGTCCCAATAATATTGGGGGCAGAACACGTGCCATAATGATAGATGCCGGTGATCCTAGCCGTAACAGGATTTGGATAGGTAGTGTATCCGGAGGTGTTTGGCGAACTGAAGACATCACCCAGCAAGATCCTCAATGGAGAAAATTAACCTTGCAAGTAGACAATCTTGCTATTGGCTCGATAGCTCAAGATCCAAATAACCTGGATGTCATCTATGTTGGAACTGGTGAAGGTTTTCCAAATCTGGATGCAGTTACTGGAGCAGGAATTTTCAAATCAACCGATGATGGTGAAACGTGGGCATGGCTTGAGTCTACCCGGGGCAGCAATTTTCAGGATATCCATGAAATCTATGTACACACAAATGGTGATGTCTATGCCGGTACTTCAGTTGGTGGATTGTTGAGGAGTAAAGACGGAGGCAATAGTTGGGAAAAAGTTTTAGGTACTTCGCTTTCAGGTGCAAGCAGCAATAACTTTTATGACTTTTCGTACAACGAGGTCAACCAGACTTTTTATACATCAAATGCAAACTCAGTTTTCAAATCCACCACAGGTGATAGAGGTGACTGGGATAATATAGGAACAGCTAAACCAGGGTTTCCGGGTGATCTTGTAAGAACAGAACTTGCTGTATGTGCAACTAACCCAGAGGTTATGTATGTTCTTGGTTCTGTTGATGGTACTGCCTCCAACACTTATGTTTCAAACAACGGTGGTGATAGCTGGATTACAAGATCTGCTCCCGGACTTGCTCCAGGGCAGGATTTTACAAATGGCCAAGCCTGGTATGATCTTGATATTGCGGCCAACCCATTTAATTGCGGCCAAATTATTGCAGGAGGTGTACCATCCTTTGAAAGTAGTTTCCAAGGTATTTCATGGAGCCCATTACCCGGAGACATGCACGTCGACCAACATAACATCACTTTTGATCCTAAAAAACCAGGAAGAGTTTTGTTTGGAAATGATGGGGGAATTTGGTTGAGCGAAAACGGAGGACAAACCATATTCGACAAAAATGAAGGTTATGTGACTACACAATTCTATGCAGGTGCTATTCACCCGGACGCAGGTTCTCCTTACCTTCTTGGAGGTACTCAAGACAACAATTCGTTGCAGATAACTGAGCCAGGCCTGGCACCAGCTAATTCAGTTTGGGGAGGTGATGGTGTGTTCTGTTTCATCGATCAAAATGAACCTCAGTTTCAAATTGTCTCTTCTCAAGGTGGCAATTATGGATTTTCCGAAGATGGAGGAAATGATTTTGGGGGTGGTACTTCTGTGGATGGTGCATTCATCAACCGATCAGGCTATGATGATTTGGCGAATATCCTTTATGGCCAGGTCAATGGCGCTGATTTTTTCAGATGGAAAATCAATGGACTAACTGAAAACGTAGATATCGCAGGACAAGGAATAACTGTCAGCGCCGTAAAAGCTGATCCAAATACACCTAACCGGATTTATTTCGGAGGACAGTCAGGTCGTGTAGTGCGGGTTGATAATGCTAATGAAGGTAATCCTGTGCAGGGTACCCTCGTTGCTTCTTTACCTGGAGGAGCAAGCGTTTCATGTGTTTATCTCGACAAGCAAAGCCCGGATGAAATCCTGGTCAGTATGTTTAATTTCGGAACCAATCTCGAAAATATCTGGATCACCTACGATGGTGGAACAGAATGGATTTCGATCGAAGGAGACTTGCCAGACATGCCTGTACGATGGGCCATCTTCGATCCGGCAGATCATGACAGAGCGATGATTGCTACCGAAGCCGGCGTTTGGGTTACCGATGACATCAATGGCGATGATACGCATTGGGAACCCATTTCCCCATCAAACGGAATGCCTTTCGTCAAGGTGGAAATGTTACTGATGCGTGATAGCGATAAGGTAGTGCTTGCAGCTACGCATGGAAGGGGTTTATTTACAACAGATGTTTTTTCATCTGCAGCACCGGTTATTCTCTCACAACCTATAGCCTATGTAGGTCAGCCTGTCCTCATCGATGGATCCCAATCTGTCAATGCCCAGAGCTATGAATGGGACCTTGGCGATAATACGGTATCCAATGAACAAATGATCACGCATACCTATGATGAAGCTGGAATGTATACGATTTCATTAACCGTAAATGGATCAGTCGCTGATACGCAAATCATAACTATCCTGCCTTATCTACCTGCGCCGTATCAATCGGGAGGTTCATCTTATGCAGGAGATTTTGAATCTAATCCAGAGCATTTTGCACCATTCAACATTCAAGGTACTACGATCCAAAGAGGGAGATCTGATAAACCCGGAAAAGATGGAACCAATAGCGGTGCTTCAGCATGGGTACTGGGTTTGAATGAAAATTTATACGCAAACAATACACGGGCTGAATTCTATACTCCAATGTTTGACCTGACTGAACCCGGACTTTATGAATTGAAATTCTGGGCCAAATATGCCATCCAGAATCGGAATGATGGTTTTCAGATCGAATATTCCAAGGATGGAGGTGTTAACTGGTTCCAACTAGGATCTAAAGATGATCCCAACTGGTATAATTACTATAATGCAAATATTGCCAATGGTGCATTCCCTGTGGGTAAATCCTATTTTACAAATGCTCAACTCAACTGGATACAATACATCAAGGATATAAGTTTCCTTGCAGGAGAACCTACTGTTAGTTTCAAGTTTATCTTCCGCGCTGATGGTGAAGAACAAGCACAAGGTTTTGCTTTTGATGATTTCGAGGTGACCAAATATGAAGGTGAACTAAAAACGATTGTGACCGTATTCAATGCCGGATACACAGACGAGCAGGAGGTGACGGTCAATTGGACAACAGGTATTGAATATCAATGCAAGCAATTAATCCTGGAAAGATCTTATACAGGATTTGGTTTTACTCCAACAGCTACACTGTCTGCAAAGGGGATTGTCAGCGCATTTGCAAATAATTACTCTGTGATAGATCAGAACTTACGCGATGTAGTCTATTACAGGCTAAGGGTTATTAATGAAAACACCGACATCGGATACTATCATGAGTTTTATACAGATACGATTGTATTGATCAAGGATGCAGATGAGAATAAAGTGAATAGTGTTATACCTAATCCCTTTTCTGATCGTATAGGGATCAGCTTTACAAGTGTCGTTACAGAAGAAGTGACACTCAGATTATTTGATGCTGTAGGTAGGTTGGTCGTTGATCAAACAGTTGTACCTGATGCAGTATCCTACCAGATGGATCAATTGAATCTGCCTGTCGGGGTATATATCTTGAGTGTGAAAATCGGAAATGGGGAAGAACAAGCTTATCAGCTGCTGTCTCAACCTCGATAAAAAGGACGGTATCGGATTCCAACCCAACCAAATGATTGCAAGGATGGTCTTGTCATAAAGATCAGGCGTGTTTTGAAGAACAGGATTGAGAAACAAAGAATAGTTTAGTTTATCAATATTAAGAAATTAAGCATGCGAAAATTTTACTTCATCCCGGCACTAGGTTTTTTCGCTTCCTTGTTTGTTGTACTCCAACAGGGTCATGATGAAAACAAACCCAAGATTAGACAGTCCAAACAAGAGAGGATTGAAGGGGCTATTGAATTTCACAAGTTCACATCCTCTGATGTAGAGACTGGAGAAATCCCTTATGATAAACTATTTGCCGCCATTGAAGAGGGTCAGAGACGTTTACAAGCACCATCCCGCAGCCGTAGCAATCCAAATAGCTTACTCAACGTGATATGGAGGGAAAGAGGCCCCAACGATCGAGGAGGTCGTACCAGGGCCATATTGATCGACGAAAAAGATCCCAATAGAAATCGCATTTGGACCGGTGGTGTATCAGGAGGATTGTGGAGGACAGAAGATATTACACAAGACGACCCGCAATGGGAGAAGCTTGGCATTTATTTTGAAAGTTTAGCTATTTCTGACATCGCACAGGATCCAAATAACCATGACGTCATCTGGGTGTCTACCGGGGAGAGCTATACTGGGGATATTGAAGGTGCAGGTATTTTCAGATCTACTGATGATGGAGCTACCTGGACTTTATTGCCTTCAACGACCAACTCTGTTCTAAGAACAGTCAATGAAATTTATGTCCATACGAATGGAGATGTTTATGCAGCTTCAGCAGTAGGTGGACTCTTGCGCAGCCAGGATAATGGTAACACCTGGGAAAAGGTGATGGGGACTAGTCTCAACGGTGGAAGCAGTGATAATTTTCATGACTTCTTTTTTGTAGAAGCAAATCAAACATTTTATACTTCGAATGACAACTCGATTTATAAATCCATCACTGGTGACAGAGCGGACTGGACAAGTATCGGTAGAGGTAATCCAGGGTTTCCAACTAATGTCAACCGCATTGAAATGGCAGTATGTCCGGAGAACCCAGACGTCCTGTATTGCATTGGTGCTGTGGGTTCTTTTTCATCCAACACATTTGTCACTACAGATGGTGGTCAAAGTTGGATTACAAGAGCAGAACCAGCTATCTTTTTTGGGTATGGACAAGCATGGTATGATCTCGAAATCGCAGAGGATCCATTTGGTTGTAACCGGTTGTTATCTGGTGGCGTAGTGATGGCAGAATCTAACTTCCAGGGGTTAACATGGAGATCAATTGCTGAGGATATGCACCCCGACCACCACAACATCACATTCGATCCAAAGAAACAAGGCCGTGTACTTTTTGGTAATGATGGTGGAATCTGGTTGAGTGAGAATGGGGGTAATACAATTGAAGATAAAAGCTTTGGGTATGTTACTACCCAGTTTTATGCAGGTGCAATTCATCCGGCCGCAGGATCTCCTTATGTCATGGGAGGTACACAGGATAATAATTCGCTCATCATTGAAGATGCCGGATTGTCTCCTTCCCGCATTGCTAAAGGGGGTGATGGTGTTTTCTGTTTTATTGATCAGAATCAACCTAATATCCAGATTGTTTCATCACAAAATGGCAATTATGATTTGTCGCTCAACGGAGGCTTTAGCTTTGGTGTGGGTGCCTCTATAAACGGCGCCTTCATCAACCGCTCAGGATATGATGATAATGCTAATATTCTCTATGGCCAGATTAATAGTTCAGGGGTAAATGATATCGATTATTTCCGGTGGTTTATTGACAACTCCCGCGTTGATACGGTAGATATCGTAGGATATAATATCAATGTTTCAGCTGTGAAAGCTGACCCTGCAGTACCCAACAGGGTTTATTTTGGTGGTCCGGGAGGACTAGTTTTACGCGTAGATGAAGCAAACACAGGTGGAAGTAAGATACCTACCGTGTTTGCAGACTTGCCCGGTAGTGCATCAGTTTCTTCTATCTATATGGATAAACTGACTTCAGATCATGCATTGATCAGTTTGTTCAATTATGGTGGAGCCCTTGAAAATTTGTGGGTGACTTATGATGCAGGAGGAGAGTGGACAGCCATTGAAGGCGACCTTCCTGATCTTCCGATACGTTGGGCTGTCTTTGACCCATCTAA
Organism: Saprospiraceae bacterium; assembly: GCA_036503755.1. Lineage (GTDB taxonomy): Bacteria > Bacteroidota > Bacteroidia > Chitinophagales > Saprospiraceae > Opimibacter. Next base: position 5,728 of record DASXWI010000578.1, read on the forward strand.
CCATGACCGTGCAATGATCGCCACGGATGCAGGTGTGTGGACGACCGAAGATATTGCCGGAGGATTAACGCATTGGGAGCCTACTAACCCCGATAATGGAATGCCTTTCGTCAGAGTAGATATGTTATTAGTTCGTGACAGTGATAAAGCAGTATTGGCCGCAACATATGGACGTGGTCTGATGGTTTCAGATATTTTTTCTGCTCCTGCAGCGTTCATCGTAACCCAACCCATTGCCTATGTCGACCAGACTGTGACCATCGATGGCTCATTTTCTGTGAATGCTACATCCTATGAATGGGATTTAGGGGATAATACTACCTCCACAGAGCCCACGATTAATCACACATATGATAGCCCTGGCTTATACACCATTTCATTGACCATCAATGGAGATATTGTAAAGACACAACAGATTGCCATACTACCCTATTTACCTGCTCCTTACGAAGTAGGGGAAACAAATTATGCCGGCGATTTTGAATCACACCCGGAACATTTTGCATCCTATTCATCAAATGGAACAACGTTCCAACTTGGTGTTTCCGATAAACCAGGAAAAGATGGTACAAACAGCGGATCAAACGCATGGGTACTTGGGATAAATGAAAACTTATATCAGAATAATACACGTGCTGAAGTCTACACACCAATGTATGACATGTCCGAGCCAGGACTCTATGAGTTTAAGTTTTATGGAAAGTATGCGGTGCAGAATCGGAATGATGGCTTCCAGGTCGAATACTCAACCAATGGAGGGGCAAGTTGGAAGCAACTTGGTGTTGTTGCGCCTAATTGGTATAATTACTATAACCTGAATATTTCAAACGGAGCCTTCCCGCAGGAAAAATCCTATTTCACAAATGCACAACTTGACTGGAAACAATACATCACAGATGTCAGTTTCCTGGCAGGACAGGCTAATGTCAGTTTCCGTTTTGTTTTTCGATCAGATGCTACAGAACAAGCGCAGGGTGTAGCTATTGATGATTTTCAACTCACGAAATATGATGGAGAGTTAAAAACCACGATTACGGTATTCAATGCAATGCCTACCGGCGACCAGGAGATTACTGTAAACTGGACCACCGGTATTGAATACCAATGCAAAGAGTTTTTACTTGAACGGTCTTATACCGGATATGGATTTACCCAAGTTTCAACAACACCCGCCAAGAGTGGCGTAAGTTCATTTGCTACTGAATACACACGGACGGATCAAAGTTTGCATGATATCATTTACTATAGGTTGAAAGTCAACAATGAAAATATTCCATTGGGCTATGAATACTCTTTCTATTCAGATACCATCGTTGTCCTCAGAGATGCTGAGCCTGGTGTCGTGCATAATGTTTCTCCCAATCCATTTACTGATCATATCAACATCATCTTTAGCAGTGTGATTCAGGATGAAATTTATGTTCGCTTGTTTGATATTACAGGAAAACTCGTTTTTGAAGAGAAAGTTATTCCGGAATCCATTTCCTATACCCTTGACCAGCTAAGCCTTCCGAAAGGGGTTTATGTTATGAGTTTGAAGATTGGAGATGGAGAAGAAAAGGCGTATACGTTATTTACGTATAACTAGTATTGTGAGTGGTGAGTAATTAGTATTTCGTGATGCGTCAGTCGTGAGTCGAAATGGTTAAATGGCTTCTGAAAGCTGGAGGCTCGTAGCTGGAAGCTTAAAACGTGAGTCGTCATTCGTGAGTCGATATGACTGAAAAGTGAATAAGTAATTATCAATTTATATAAACTAAAATAATAGCTCTGGAAGCTCATTTCTGATAGCCGACAGCTGATAGCTTGAATGATTCTGGAAGCTGGTAGCTCGTAGCTGGAAGCTTAAAACGTGAGTCGTCTGTCGTGAGTCGATATAGCTGAAAGGTGAATAAATAATTATTTATTTATACAAACTAAAATTATAACTCTGGAAGCTGGTAGCTCGTAGCTGGAAGCTCATTTCTGATAGCTGATAGCTGATAGCTTGTAGTTATCTTTGAGGATCAATACAACTCATGAACAATATCATGCTCAATTTAATCCTGTTTGGCCCTCCGGGAAGTGGTAAAGGCACCCAGGCGGAGCGGCTTGAAGAAGCGTACAATCTTGTACATATCTCTACCGGTGAATTATTCCGTTCAGAAATGGAGGCCGGTACATCACTTGGTATTCAGGCCAATGAATTTATGGCGAGAGGAGAACTGGTCCCCGATGAAGTTACCATTGGAATGCTGCGTAATAAAATGATGGCACACCAGGATGCCGAAGGATTCATTTTTGATGGATTTCCCCGCACGAGACCCCAGGCCGAAGCACTTGATCAATTATTAGCGGACATGGGTCAGCAGATTGATGCCCTCATCATGCTTGATGTACCGGAGGATGAAATCGTGAAGAGAATAACACTCCGCGGTAAGGACTCCAATCGCCCGGATGACTGTGATGCGGAAGTGATCCGTAATCGTTTTCAGGTTTACCAGTCCAAAACGGCACCCATCTACGCGTATTACGATCAGAAGCAACGCGCATTCAAAATTTCAGGCATTGGCACTATCGATGATATCTTTCATCACTTGTGTGATACCATCGATAGTCTCTATGTATAATGTCAGAAGGCCAAAACTTTGTTGATTACGTAAAGATCCACTGCAAATCAGGTGCTGGTGGTGCAGGGTCCGTTCATTTGCATCGCGATAAAATAAGTGCAAAAGGAGGCCCTGATGGTGGTGATGGTGGAAAAGGCGGTGACGTGATCTGCAGAGGTAATGCCCAGATGTGGACACTCCTGCATCTCAAATTTCGCAAACATGTTATGGCCGAATCAGGTCAACCAGGTTCAGGAAATCTCTGCACCGGTGCTGATGGAAAGGATATTATCCTGGAAGTTCCCTTGGGCACCGTAGCTAAAGATCCAGATACAGATGAAATCCTTTTTGAAATCACAAAGGATGGTGAAGAATATGTACTCATGCCTGGCGGTAGAGGTGGATTAGGTAATAATCATTTCAAATCATCCACAAACCAGACTCCACGCTATGCACAACCCGGAGAACCACTCCAGGAAGGATGGCGTATTCTTGAATTAAAAATACTGGCAGATGTTGGATTAGTTGGATTTCCAAATGCCGGTAAATCTACTTTGCTTGCTTCGCTTTCTGCGGCCAAACCAAAAATTGCAGACTATCCCTTCACGACCTTAGTTCCAAATCTTGGCTTCGTTCGCTATCGTGACAATAAATCTTTTGTCATTGCAGATATTCCTGGAATCATCGAAGATGCCCATCTTGGAAAAGGACTTGGTCATAGGTTCCTCAGGCACATCGAGCGAAATGCAGTTCTGTTGTTTATGATTCCTTGCGAATCGAATGACATCAGCAAGGATTTTGATATCCTGCTCCATGAACTGGAAATGTACAATCCTGAATTGCTTGACAAACCTCGCTTATGCGCGATCACGAAATGTGATCTCATTGATGAATCCGTCCAGGAAATGCTTAGACCTACGTTGCCGGAAGACATTGACTGTGTATTCATTTCTGCAGTTACAGGTTATGGCCTCGATCGATTGAAGGACAAACTCTGGACATTGTTGGCGGATCAACAACCTATTACTTAAGTTTTATAGTGATCTAAAAAAGGCTTCACATGAGATTCTTTTTTTCATTTTGCCTGTTTCTTATAATCTTATGGCCAGCTTCATCTCAGGTCTTTGTGGAAGGAAATCTAATGATTGCTCCTCTTCCAGTGTCTGTCACTCATGAATCCACTGACGGACGTTTTTTCATCAACCAGGAAACACAGATCGTACTCGAATCATTTCCTGCTTTTTCCTTTGATCCATTTAAAGTATTCAGTGATGTTTTTGAAAGGAAAAGTGGATATGCTTTGGGAGGCCCGCAAATTAAACAAGAAGGCCAGTTGAAAACTCGAATGATTACTGTTCTCAGGTCCGGGAATACTGAACAAGAGGACGGGTACGAACTCAATGTAATGTCAGACCACATTGTGATTGGTGCAAACAATGAAACCGGGATATTTTATGCACTCCAGACTTTGAGACAGATGATGCGAATGGATGCTATGCCCGATGCTAAAGATGAGTTGCGTACATGGTCCATACCGGCAGTTCGGATAAGTGATTATCCTCAGTTTGCCTACAGAGGTATGCATCTCGATGTAAGTAGACATTACATGCCTTTGGAGTTCGTCAAAAAGTATATCGACCTGCTGGCGTATTACAAAATGAATTATTTCCATTGGCACCTCACCGATGACCAGGGTTGGCGGATAGAAATCAAACAGTTTCCGAAACTTCAGGAAGTAGCTGCTTGGCGGGATGAAACGTTAATTGGCCATTACAGGGAAACACCTGACCGGTATGACGGCATTCGCCATGGAGGTTATTACACGCACGAAGAAATTAAAGATGTAGTTGCATATGCTGCCCAGCGCGGTGTGACCATCATCCCGGAAATTGAAATGCCCGGTCATGCCCAGGCAGCATTGGCAGCATATCCAAAGCTTGGATGTACAGCAGGTCCATATGAAGTGGTCGAAACCTGGGGTGTGTATGACGAAGTGTTTTGCCCTAAGGAAAGCACCTTTGTCTTTTTAGAAAAAGTCCTTGACGAAGTAATAGATTTGTTTCCCTCACCTTATATCCATATCGGTGGGGATGAATGTCCAAAAACCAGGTGG
>DASXWI010000579.1:0-4211 GCA_036503755.1 Saprospiraceae bacterium
GCGTAAACCTTCAGTTCCTTGAATTTATACGCCTTGGACTCGGACTGTGATTGTGTAGTCTCTTCCATATTCCGATTTGAAATATAGGGGGTTCAGGGTTAAATACCAAACCAGGGTTTTCGTGCCATATTTCAAGGGCATGCCTGTGTCCTGAATGTTGGTGCAATTGAAAGCTATTATATTAACCGCGAAATACTATGATAATGCCCCTGATACAACTCATACGCTTGCCAAACCTATTCCTGATTGGTTTGATCCAGTCACTTATTTATTCTCACTTGTTGCTTGCAGAGAGTTCAGTGATGGATTGGGAAGATTTTTTTCTATTGAGCATCATCACCATGATTGTAGCTGCAGCCGGGTATGTGATCAATGACTATTATGATGCAAAGATTGATCGTATAAACCGTCCTCAACGCTGGATAGCAGGTAATACCTGGCCATTAAAAAAGGTGATGAATACATTTTTTATCATCTCATTTCTTGGAGGTGTTTTAGCCGTTATACTTGCTCTACGATTATCTCTCCTTGCCTATATTTTTGTTTATCCCCTGGCAATTGCAGGGTTATGGTATTATTCTTATGCCTTGAAATGCAAACCAGTTTTGGGAAATCTTTGGGTGGCTTTGTTTTGCGCGGGTGTTGTAGTTTTAGTTGCATTACCAGATCTACTGTTAAAGAATAGTGAGGTGGTGAAATTGGATTTATGGTATTACGCAGCTTTTGCGTTTTTATCGACCTGGTACAGGGAAGTGGTCAAGGACCTTGAAGATGTGAATGGAGATCAAACTGCGGATTGTAAAACCTTCGTAGTAAGGTATGGCTTGCTAAAAGGAAAAATAATGGCAGGCCTTATTGCTTTGTTACTCCTTGTAGCCCTGCTATTTTGGGAAGTATCTTACACCGATAATACACTTAAGTTATTGTTTACGGTGATGGAAGGATGTATTGTGGCTTCCTTTGCATTTGTTTGGTGGGCTAAAGAAGCAACTTATTTTCACCGGTCCTCCCTGATGATCAAAGGGATCATGCTCGCCGGTACGCTTATGTTGATATTCATAAAATAGGATAGTTATTCAAAATGATTCACCACTTTAAAACAAATGCAGATTACGCACAGGCCCGGGAGGAAAGCATAAACGATCCCGTTGGTTTTTGGGATGCCCAGGCTTCTGATTTTGTATGGCATGAGCGCTGGTCAAAAGTGTTTGTCCAGGATTTTTACCATGCGCATAATAAGTGGTTCATCGGTGGCAAACTCAATATCACTGTCAACTGCCTTGACCGTCATCTCGAAAAATCCTGTGACCAAGCCGCTATCATTTGGGAGCCAAACGATCCATCGCATACAGTCCGCACGATTACTTATCTAGAGTTGTATCACGACGTTTGTCGTTTCGCTAATGGCTTAAAAGCATTGGGGATCCATAAAGGAGATCGGGTTTGTTTTTATATGCCGATGTTGCCAGAATTAATTGTAGGTATGCTGGCTTGTGCGAGGATTGGGGCAATACATAGTGTTGTGTTTGCCGGTTTTTCAGCGGTATCACTTGCTGACAGGATCAAGGATGCGTCATGTAAGTTGCTGATCACTGCTGACTACAATCGACGTGGACCAAAGCATATCCCAGTTAAAAGTCTAGTAGATGAAGCGATTGAAATGGATTGTTTATCAGTGGATAAGGTTATAGTTTATAAAAACACCGGGGAAACGATACCATGGCAAGAAGATCGTGATCTCTGGTGGCATGATGTGATTGCAGATCAGCCTGAACATTGCGAACCAGAGATTATGGATGCTGAGGATCCATTGTTTATACTTTATACCTCAGGATCAACCGGCAAACCTAAAGGTGCGGTGCATACCTGCGGAGGCTATATGGTGTTTGTGGGTTATACTTTCAAAAATGTATTTCAATATCAGCCAGGAGAAATTTATTGGTGTACAGCAGATATTGGTTGGATTACAGGACACAGTTATATTGCTTACGGACCTCTGCTCAATGGAGCTACCACTGTCATGTTTGAAGGAGTGCCTACATTTCCTAATGCTTCACGCTTCTGGCAAGTCTGTGAAAAACATAAGGTTAATATTTTCTATACAGCACCTACTGCGATACGGGCATTGATGGCTGCGGGCGATGCATTTACCGAAGGTCATGATCTAAGTTCAATAAGAGTGTTAGGATCTGTTGGCGAACCCATCAATGAAGAAGCATGGCATTGGTATCATGATAAGATTGGAAAAGGGAAAGCTCATGTGATCGATACATGGTGGCAGACAGAGACTGGAGGGATTATGATCACACCTTTGCCTGGCATTACGGATGCTAAACCATGTTATGCTTCATATCCATTACCTGGTGTGCAACCCATACTTGTTGATACTAATGGAAAAGAAATTTTAGATAATAATGTTGAAGGGCTATTATGTTTAAAAACATCATGGCCTTCCATTGTACGAACGAATTATGGAGATCATGAAAGATGCAGGCAAGCTTATTTTGCTGCTTTTCCCGGATTGTATTTCACCGGAGATGCTGCGAGGCGGGATGAAGATGGAAGGTATCGAGTTATCGGACGAGTAGATGATGTGATCAATGTCAGTGGTCATCGTATCGGAACTGCAGAAATAGAAAATGCCATTGATGAGCATCCGATGGTTGTCGAAAGTGCAGTTGTTGGCTACGCACATCCAATCAAGGGGCAAGGTATCTATGCGTATGTGATCACGCGTGAAGTAATTGTTGATGAGTCAATCTTTCACCAAGAGGTCAATCAAAAGTTAGTTGAGTTTATAGGTCCGATTGCCAAAGCCGATGAGATCATGGTGGTCAGTGGGCTACCTAAAACCAGGTCAGGAAAAATAATGCGAAGGATCCTAAGAAAGGCGGCTGAACAAGACTATTCCAATCTTGGTGACATCACTACCCTGCTCAATCCTGAAATTGTGGAAGAGATCGTGAGCAAATCAAAACAAAGAACCAAAACACACTGAATACCATGTTAACCAAGTATCCCCCCGTGTTTCTTGCTTCCAAGTCACCAAGACGTCAGGAATTATTGAAATCAGCAGGTATTGACTTCCAACTTATTGATGTAGATGTAGAAGAAAACCATCCGCCGAATATGGAGGTGGAAGATATTCCTGAATTCCTCGCCAGGAAAAAAGCTACTGCAGCAATTCCACTGGTCGAAAAGGATAGTTTAGTTCTTGCAGCAGATAGCGTAGTGATCCTCAATAATCTTATTTATGGAAAACCTGCTAATGCTGATGAAGCAAAGGAGATGATAGCTGCTTTGGCAGGAAAACATCATCTAGTGATCACCGGAGTATTTATTGGCAACCACACCAAAGGGATTGGATTTTCGGATTTCACTTCAGTGTGGCTAGATGAAATGACTGCAGAGGAGATATCCTATTATGTAGATAACTTTCCGCCACTTGACAAGGCTGGTGCTTATGGTATTCAAGATTGGATAGGTTGGGCGAAAGTGTCAAGGATCGAAGGGTCGTATGCAAATGTGATGGGGTTACCCGTGCATAAGGTTTATAAGGCTCTTTTGGAATGGGACTAGCTGTCGGCCACCAGCTACCAGCTACCAGATTTTGGGGGTAAAAGATATGGCTAAATTTCACCGTAGCTTATCACAAGAATTGTAACAAAGCGATTTTACTTCTTTAACGTGATCTGCATCCAGTCATTCTTATCATTCTGCCCAATGACTTCCAGCGGAGGAAATGATATGTTCTTCTCCATATATGATTTATCATAGGTCATGATACCGGATAGAAGAAGATACCCTCCAGGCTGCAATAATTCTTTCAGCTTTTCAAAATATTTGGCAATGATGGTTACATTGATGTTGGCGAGGATGATATCATACTTTTCACCATCTGCCATTTCAATACCACCTTCATGGAATTCACAAAGAGGTTCAACATGATTGAGCATGGCATGTTCATAGCTGTTCTCTTTGGATTCAGGTTGGATGTCTACCCCTACTACCCTTTCAGCTCCTTCCATGGCAGCCACTACAGATAAGATACCTGTACCGCATCCAAAATCAAAAACACGCTTCCCTTTGAAGTCAAGTTTTGACATCGCTTGCAACATCATGAATGTTGTAGCATGATGTCCTGTACCAAACGCCATCTTAGGGGCTATGATGACTTCATGTTTAAACCCTTCCATGACTCCGGCATGAAA
>DASXWI010000580.1:0-2722 GCA_036503755.1 Saprospiraceae bacterium
ACTGGACAGTTGTCAATCAAAACCAAAAATGGACCATCCATATACCAATAAGCTTATTCACGAAAGCAGTCCCTACTTGCTTCAACATGCACATAACCCGGTCGATTGGTACCCCTGGGGAGACGAAGCTTTGGCATTGGCCAAAAAAGAAAACAAACTCCTCTTGATCAGTATAGGTTACTCCTCTTGCCATTGGTGTCATGTGATGGAACATGAATCATTTGAGGATACTGCAGTCGCTGCTTTTATGAACGAGCATTTTATCAACATCAAAGTGGACCGGGAAGAACGTCCGGATATCGATGATGTCTATATGACGGCTTGTCAATTGTCTTCCGGAGGGAATTGTGGTTGGCCTTTAAATTCCTTTGCGCTTCCTGATGGAAGACCGGTTTGGGCCGGGACATATTTTCCAAAGGCAAAGTGGCTGGAAGTATTGGATTATTTCCGGGGACAATGGGCTGATGACAAAGTCAAAATGGAAGACTATGCTAACAGGCTTGTCGAAGGAGTCAAGGATAATGGTTTAGATAGTGGAATTTCCGGTGATCCTCAACCTTTCACCATTGAGGATGTACATGTACTTGCTAAACAATTTAAAGATAGAGTTGATCCGCAGATGGGTGGACGGAGAGGTGCTCCGAAATTTCCGATGCCAAACAACTGGCAATACCTGATGCATTATGCATACAGGTATGATGACCTCAAAGCAAAAGACCTTTTACTGGTGACGCTTGATCGGATGATGATGGGCGGGATCTATGATCAGCTTGAAGGTGGATTTGCACGATATTCTACCGACTCATCATGGTTAGTGCCGCATTTTGAAAAAATGCTTTATGACAACGGCCAGTTAGTCTCTGTGTATGCACAAGCTTATGCATGGACAGGCAAAAAGGAATATCTCGATGTGGTCAACCAAACGCTGGGTTTTGTAAAGCAAAACTGGACTGATCCTTCCGGTGGCTTTTACAGTTCTTATGATGCGGATAGTGAAGGAGTGGAAGGGAAATATTATGTCTGGACCAAAGAAGAACTCGAAGCGCTTATTCCTGAGGGTATTGATCGTGATTTGTTTTTCACCTTAAATGACATCCGTGCGGAGGGAAACTGGGAACATAAGCAAAACATTCTTCAACGACACAGACGTGGTGCGGATATCGCAAAGCAATACAAAGTGACTCAAGAGGCTTTTGATGAAAGTATCCTGAAGACAAATGAGATACTTATTGAAAAAAGAAAAACAAGAATTGCTCCCGGACTTGATGATAAGATCCTCACTTCATGGAATGGTTTGATGTTGCAGGGCTATGTGGATGCCTATCGTGTAACCGGAGACGCTACATATCTCGAAACTGCTTTAAAGAATGCATCATTTATTGCCGGAACCATGATCAAGGAAAATTACCGACTTGACAGGAACTATAAAAACGGTAAATCAACCATCAACGGATTTTTGGATGATTACGCATCTGTGATTCAAGCGTTCATTTCGTTGTACCAGTCCACTTTTGATCAGCAATGGTTGGATCATGCAGATGGATTGACCCAACATGTATTGAAACATTTCGGAGGTGATCCATCCGGTTATTTCTACTTCACCTCAGATTTGGATGCACCTCTTGTGGCCAGGAGGATTGATATTGGTGATAATGTCATTCCATCAGCCAACAGCATGATGGCCAGAAACCTGCTGGTCTTAGGTGAAATGCTTTATAAGGAGGAGTATGTGACCCAGGCTAATGAAATGTTCAATAATATCTGGCCAAGGTTAAAGAAGGATGCTCAACCTTCCTTCTATAGCAATTGGTGTCAACTGATGATGTCATTGATCAAACCACCTTACGAAATCGCCATTGTCGGGGAAAACTATACCCAGGCGCAAAGTGAGTTTCTTAAAACATACCAGCCGGATGCCCTGTTTATGGGAGGTAAAAGTGAAGGGACACTTCCATTATTAGAACACAAATTGGTTGAAGGTGAGACCTTTATCTATGTTTGCCAAAATAAAACTTGTAAGCGACCGGTCCACACCTTTCAGGAGGCATTGACCTTAATGGCGGATTAAACCGTAAGGCTGAATTTATTTAGTTTCGCACCGAATCTAACAGAACAAACCATTCATGAATCTACACGAATACCAGGGTAAAGAATTATTGAGCCGTTATGGCGTAAAAATCCAAAAAGGCATCGTCGCGCGAAATGTAGATGAGGCTATCGCAGCTTATCAGAAGATCACAGCCGAATCAGGAAGCCCTGTTGCTATTGTCAAAGCACAGCTCCATGCAGGAGGAAGAGGTAAAGGAGGTGGCGTCAAAGTGGCCAAAAACCTGGATGACCTGAAGCTTCACGCGGGCAACATCATCGGAATGATGCTGAAGACACCTCAAACACCTGGCGGAATGGAAGGACCAGGTAAACTGGTTAACCAGGTATTGATTGCTGAAGATTCTTATGTTCCTGAATTTGATAAGTGCAAGGAACTCTATATGTCTATCCTTACTGACCGTGCGAGACAATGCAATGTCATCATATATTCCACTGAAGGAGGGATGGACATTGAAGCTGTAGCAGAAAAGACACCTCACCTTGTTCATAAAGAATATGTCGATCCAGTACAAGGATTGCAAGCGTTTGAATGTCGTAAAATCGCATTCAATCTAGGCCTTAGTGGAGATGCGTTAAAGAACATGACAAAGTTTGTAGCGAATGTCTACAAGGC
>DASXWI010000581.1:0-3405 GCA_036503755.1 Saprospiraceae bacterium
CATTCGGAGAATCCAATTGCAAGTCTTGAAAAGCAAATGCTCAACCAGGTACCGCACATGGAAGATGATGTAATCGTGATTTATGCCTCCGTGACAGGATATGATAAGAATGGTCACTTACGTTCACTTCAGAATGCACAGCATATATATCCACTGATGGTAGGAGGTGTAACCATGAGGGCAATTCAAACCTGTACAGCCGCACCCATGGTGGAGTGTGCCAGGTTGTTGTTGACTGGTGATTACAGGGGTATTATTACGCAAAGCCAGATTGATCCTTCCGCGATCCTTGAAGGAACGATCGTTAAGCAAGCTTATCAATCGTATCACTCCGAAGTGTGATCCCGCAAGTGGTGACGAATGTCCTGCAGTAATATTCCGTCATTAAAATCAAGCCATCCCTTTATGATGGTCGCCAGGATCAAAGCGATAAACAAGATTGATGTGATGACTGTCCACCCGTTATCCTTATAAAAGATCAGTAGGGTAAACATCGTCAACAAAAGTAGAGTCATCAATCCCAATCGGATCAACTGTGTGTTGTCCCAACGTTGCTTTTTTTCAACCAGGTATTGTTCAAGTCGCTCAAACGGATCATCATATCGCGGATGGAAACAAGATAACATCTGGTAACGATGGTTGGAAACATACCACAAGAAGCCCAAGCCAAGTCCAATGATGCCACTTGCTATATATGCATACAATGATACAGCAGCAAAGCCTGCATAGAGCAAGATCCCTGAGAGGAAAACCAAACCAGCTATCAATCCATACCATCCATATCGGGAAGAAATGAAGCTTCTATACTTCAAAATGATTTCTTTCCGGTCAGGCAATGTGGGGTTGATTAAATTTCCTGGGTCGGATATTCTTTGTGAAACTCGTATTTGATGACGTCGAAAGAAGTCACGATGCCTTGTAATTCACCATTCTTGACAATGGGTACTGCATGGAAAAGATTTTCCAGGAATAGCTCTGCAGCAGAACCGATTTTGTCTTCTGGCTCAAGTGTAGCTACATGTGTAGTCATGATGTCCTTGATCGTCAAACGTTCATAATCATCTTTGGATTCGACCCTTTTGAAAATATCATAGGTGGTCAGAATACCTAAAAGGTTGCTTCCATTAACGATTGGTAAGTGGTGAACTCGGTTCGTTCTGAAAATATCTCTCGCCACCTGGAGTTTGTCATCAGGAGATGCAGTGATGACTTTCCTGGTCATGATCGAGGATAAAGGTTCATTCATCATATCGGATAAGAGTTTATTGTCTGCAAAAGCTGTTGAAGGGTTATGTAAGATTCTGTTGCAGGGCGGTAAATTATAAAAAACAATTTATTGCGGAGGTATTAATCCGATGAAGGAGATGTATATAATTTATTTTATATATTTAAATACTTGTTATTTAATTCTTAAAATCTCCTACCGCTTAGATTCTTTCATAAAAAAATGATCTGGTGATCTACTGATTGAACCCAAACAGATACAGCCGTTTAAACGGGCATTAACTCCCATCATGTCATAGTACCTTCGGAGGCTAAGATGACGAAAGAATGAAAGTTCCATTACTGGAAAAATGTATCGACCGGTTTTTGTCGGCCCAGGTAAAGAGTGACCCTACGGAATGGCATTATCCCCATTCGATGGTGCATCAATTTCATGACCACTGGTCATCGCCACAACAGGTCGGTTTTAAAGAGATCTATGATCAATGTCTTTGGAGTGATTATTCTCAACGCTGGTGGAAACGTGATCACTATCGGCCAAAGGAGATCATGATGTTTCTCATTGATGCCGATCCAGAACTGGCTGCCATTGCATGGAAAGATCTAAGTAATGATGCCAGTTCGCTAGATGGACGCTTAAGCCGCTTTGATTATTACTGCAATGAATTGTTACAGATTCATCGCGCTAAACCACCTGGATCATTGGAGTCGTATCATTACCAGGATGCGTCAGTAATGAGTTTGTATCTCTCGGGATTGTTTCCTGATAAATACGCACTCTATCCAGGCCTTGAGATTTTCAAGAACTTCTGTAAAGCGGTGGGAAGCCAGGATATTCCAGTCATTGATGACCTGGTACGCTATATGAAGGTTGCTTCTATTGTGCATACTTATCTTCAGAAAAATCCGGGACTCGAAAGATTGAAACAATTGAGATCTTCTCCTTTGCATAAAGTCTCCAATATTCCTTTTTTGCTTTCCTATGAAGTCATTCATTTCGAAGGAAGCATCGACAAAACATCGGCCTATGGATTTTGATCTTGTCGTCATTGGTGCCGGTGCAGGAGGATGTTTTACAGCTATCCGGTTGGCGGAATTGTATCCAGGCGCAAAGATTTGCATTCTGGAATCTGCCCGCAAACCATTATCGAAAGTGGAAATTTCCGGCGGGGGCAGATGTAACGTGACACATGCTTGTTTTGATCCGGAAGAATTAGTGGGCTACTATCCAAGAGGACATAAAGAATTACTAGGTCCTTTCTATCACTTCCAACCACAGGATATGATTGATTGGCTAAAGGAGAGGGGAGTGAAGGTGAAGAAAGAAGAGGATGGCCGCATGTTTCCGGTTACCGATAACTCAGCCACAATCATCAATTGCTTTTTATCCTTACTAACACGATATGGAATTCAATTAAGAACATCCACAAGAGCTGTAAAATGGGAACAGGATAGTAAAGGTAAATGGCAGATCGAATTATTGAATGACGCAAAAATCACTTCTACCTTCTTGTTGATTGCTGCAGGAAGTGATAACCGTACATGGGAGGCCTTAAAGGAAACAGGTCATCGATTGGTTGCACCGGTACCCTCTTTATTTACATTCAATATCAAGGATAAAAACCTGGTTGCACTTCCTGGCCTTAGTAAATCAAAAGTGATCGTCAGCATACCGAAATTTAAAATAGAAGCTTCCGGACCGTTGTTGATCACCCATTGGGGATTAAGCGGACCTGCCATACTTAAGTTATCTGCTTGGGGTGCAAGAGAATTGTTTGCGTGTAATTATGTTTTTGATTTGGAAGTGAATTGGTCAGGTGATGAAGATGTGTCAGAAACAATAGCCTGGGTCAGATCACTGGCCAAAACATTCGGAAAGAAGCAAGTGAATAATCTGGTAGTTGAAAATATTCCTTCAAGATTGTGGAAGTACTTGTGCACACGAGCCTCTATTCCAGACGAAATGACTTGTGCAGAGATGAGTAATAAGCATATGGATCAACTTGTTGGAGTATTGTGTAAAGACATCTATCGTGTGACAGGGAAAAGTACTTTCAAAGATGAATTTGTAACTGCCGGAGGAATTGATTTGAGAGATGTTGATTTACGTCGCTTCGAAAGTAAAATTATCCCCGGACTATTCCTGGTAGGGGAGATCCTGAATATAGATGCGCTTACTGG
>DASXWI010000582.1:0-3731 GCA_036503755.1 Saprospiraceae bacterium
CCATTTTTTCCGTTTGTGTGAAGAAATGCGAGTGAAAGTGTCCCAGGATATGAAGTACTTCTGTACCTCAGAGACAGCGGCCCATTATTTGCAGAAATTCATCCAATACCGGAAAAGGAAGGTGTTTGTGGGGGAAAGATCAATTCAAGATCTCTCCAGCGCGCTGCAAAAACACAAATCCACCACCAGGTTCCTGGTCCCTTGCTCCAATCTTGGAAAAGAAGATGTGATCGATTTCCTCAAACAAAAGGAAGTCAATTTTGAATCCGCAGTGATGTATAAGTCCGTTTCGAGTGACTTGTCTGATCTCCGTGATATCTTCTATGACATGCTGATCTTCTTCTCCCCACAAGGTATTGAGTCTTTGTTTGAAAATTTTCCTGATTTCAAACAAAACAACACCCGCATCGCAGTTTTTGGCAATATCACCGCTAAAGCCGCTGAAGAGCATCTACTACATATTGATGTATTGGCACCAGCCCCTGGCATCCCATCGATGTCCATGGCCCTGGAGAAATACCTGCAGGAATCGAATAAGTAAGCCGATTCTTCCAACCCTAAGTCAACTTAAGATTATGTATTGCTGTTGAGCGTGATGATGTCAGCTACAAGACCTCTATTTATCGAAACACTGCAACAGAAATTGCTTCAGCAAGCTCTGCCCGGGAAGGAAGCGCAATCCAGAATGGCACATGCCGTCAGGAGAGCAGATCCCACACCTGAGGTGGGTACGACAAGAGATGCAGCGGTCCTATTGACACTCTTTGAAAAAACACCCGGTGATTGGCATTTGATATTTATTCGCCGAACCGCGACACATGACCAGGACAAGCATTCAGGACAGGTAGCTTTTCCTGGAGGGAAAAAAGATGCAACAGATCCTGACCTTATGTATACAGCTCTCCGTGAAGCCGAAGAAGAAATTGCAATCGACTTGTCAGGCATTGACGTGTTAGGACCGCTTACCCCATTATACATTACAGTCAGTAAATTTCTGGTCCACCCCTACCTGGCTTATTCCTGGAAAGCTCCACAATTGACCCGCCAGGAACGTGAGATAGAAGAAATCCTGGAAGTACCTTTGACCCGTTTTTTCGAAGCAGATGTGAGGTATGAAACCAGGATTAAGTTGACAACCGGCATAATACTCAATCATGTGCCTGCATTTAGAGTGGAAGAACATGTGATATGGGGAGCCACTGCTATGATCCTTAGCGAGTTATTGGAGATTGTAAAAGCCTGATGACCTTAGGCAAACCACATTTACGTATTTTGTGAACCTTCATGGAAACGAATCAGCCTCTTACCACATACCAGCCAAAGAACCATATCCGGATTGTAACTGCCGCGTCTTTATTTGATGGCCATGATGCCGCCATCAATATCATGCGAAGGATTATGCAACGTTCCGGTGCAGAAATTATTCACCTCGGGCACAACAGGAGTGCAAAAGAAATCGTAGACACCGCCATTCAGGAGGATGTCCAGGGAATCGCATTGACTTCTTACCAGGGAGGGCATAATGAATATTTCAAATACATCTTTGACATGCTTCGCGAACGAGGAGCAGGCCACATTAAAATATTTGGTGGTGGTGGCGGAACAATTCTTCCAGAGGAAATAAATGCGCTTCAGAAATATGGGATCACCAGGATTTATTCACCTGATGATGGGCGACACATGGGTCTTCAGGGGATGATCAATGATGTGTTGCAAGAATGTGATTTTCCGTTAGGAGATAATGTCAATGGCGAATTAAAAAAGATTTCAAAAAAAGATCATCTCTCTATTTCACGCCTGATTACGGCTGTTGAAAATTATCCGGAAGAAAATGCACATTGGATTGCGGAAATAACTTCAAAAGCAAAGGAATCCACGGTACCTGTTTTAGGAATCACAGGAACAGGAGGAGCAGGCAAATCAAGTATGATCGATGAGATCATCCGCCGCTTCTTGTTGGATTTTCCGGAAAAAGATCTCGCGGTTATTTCTGTGGATCCAAGCAAGCGAAAAACAGGTGGTGCATTACTCGGAGACAGGATCAGGATGAATACATTGATCTCTTCACGCGTGTACATGAGATCACTGGCTACACGTCAATCCAATCTTGCACTGTCCAAACATATACGGCAGGCAGTAGATATTCTAAAGGCCGCTGCATTTGACTTAATCATTCTCGAGACTTCTGGTATTGGTCAGTCGGATACTGAGATTGTGGATCATGCAGACATGTCCCTTTATATCATGACACCTGAATTTGGTGCTGCATCACAACTTGAGAAAATCGACATGCTTGATTTTGCAGATGTGATCGCCATCAACAAATTTGATAAGCGTGGAGCACAGGATGCATTGAGAGATGTGCGTAAGCAATACAAGCGCAATCACGAACTCTGGGATGTCAAAGAAGAAAATATTCCTGTCTTTGGTACAATCGCCTCCCAGTTTAATGACCCGGGAACCAATGCACTTTATAAAAAGATCATTGAAACCCTCACGCAGAAAACGAAAAAAACTTTCCAGAGTACGCTCCAATTGAAAACGGGTGATAGTGAAAAGATTTATATCATTCCTCCACATCGTATCAGGTACCTCTCTGAAATAGCAGATAACAACCGCAAGTATGACGATTGGGCAAAGGAAGAAGCAGAAAAAGCTGCCCTTCTCTATGCATTGAAAGAATCGGCTAAGCATTTTGAAGAAACAGGGACAACGGATATATCAGCTCAACTCAATAATGAGTATGAGAAGCTAAGACAAGATGTACATGGAGACGTGTGGCGTTGGCTGGAAGAATGGCCAGCGATCAGGCATCAGTATGTGGATGATGATTATTCTTATAAAGTAAGAGATAAAGTCATTAAAGTGGACACACATGTTCGTTCACTTTCAGGTACGCGAATTCCTGTCGTAGCTCTACCGGTGGCAAAAGACTGGGGAACCTTGGTGAATTGGGTTACACAGGAAAATCTTCCCGGACGTTTTCCATACACCGCAGGAATATTTCCTTTCAAACGTAAGGGGGAAGATCCAACAAGGATGTTTGCAGGAGAGGGTGGACCAGAGCGGACCAATAAACGGTTTCATTACGTTTCGAAAGGTATGCCAGCCATCCGTTTGTCAACTGCTTTTGATAGCGTGACCTTGTATGGAGAAGATCCTGATTACCGTCCGGATATTTATGGAAAAATTGGCAACGCAGGGGTAAGTATTTGCTCGATGGATGATGCCAAGAGGTTGTATTCCGGTTTTGATCTCTGCGATCCGAAGACTTCGGTTTCTATGACCATCAATGGTCCTGCAGCAACCATCTGTGCATTCTTTATGAATGCTGCCATTGATCAGCAATGTGAATTATACATCAAAGCCAATAAGCTTGAGGACAAGGTGGAGGTAGCTTTGAAAAAGAAATTCGATCAAAAAGGATTGCCTCGCCCAACTTATTCCCAGGAGATCCCTGAGGGAAATAATGGCTTAGGCCTTATGCTGCTTGGTCTTTCAGGCGATGAAGTATTGGATGCAGATACATACAATACATTAAAAGCAAAAGCTTTGCAGTCCGTAAGAGGAACTGTTCAAGCGGATATTCTGAAAGAAGACCAGGCTCAGAATACTTGTATTTTCTCTACAGAATTTTCACTCCGTCTCATGGGAGATATGCAAGCTTATTTTATTGATAGCAACATCCGTAATTTTTATTCGGTTTCTATTTCCGGGTATCATATTGCTGA
>DASXWI010000583.1:0-4962 GCA_036503755.1 Saprospiraceae bacterium
AGTTTCTGTTTTACAGATGACCAATTTTCAAGGTACCTGTGTTCATGTATCCAGAAACGAGGGACAACTTCCAGGATCATTTGATATACAATTCCCATCGCCCCAAAACTCAAAACAGTACTATAAAAAATATCATCATCCTGGATGAGTTGAATGCTCGAATTTTGTGCGTGATCAACAGGATCAGTGATTCCATCTGTAGGTTCTAATTGAAGCAGAGTACCTCCTTTTCCGACTATTCTCAACCCAACCACCATATCCGGAAAGGCAGGCTTGTGTATACCCGTGCCGTGAGTGCCTGTCATCAATGCACCAGAGATTGTTTGAAAATCTACTGCACCCATGTTTTGTAGTGCAAGACCCATGTCATCTAACAATCTGTTGACTCTCCTGATCGTGATACCAGCCTCTGCCAGGACAAAATGTTTTTGTGAAAAAGCAGCCTTGACCCGTGGGCTTTCATATTTTTCAACATCACGTAACTCCTTTATATCCATCAGGAAATCATCACACTTAGCAACCTCCGAAAACGAGTGACCAGATCCAACCGCCCGGACACGTAGTTTTTGTACTTCTGCTTCTTTGACAATGGCCTGGATATCTTCCACATGTTGTGGATAGAAATACCTTAAAGGTGTCGAGATAACAGTGCTTGTTGCATTCGACCAGGTATATCTTGTTTTTGATATTTTAAGAAGTCTTGGATTCATGATCTACATCGCATTTTTAATTTTTTGAATGGGCATTCAACACGGGAATCTCTAGTCTCCATTTAGGGGAGACAGGGGCAGAAAGACTAGGTTTTACGCACATACATCTCCACATGGTTTTTTAACGAAAACCATTCTATTGACAAACAAAAAGCAAGATGGATGATGATGACCGCTAGTAAGCTATTTGTATATAAAACTATATGACACGATAATACTCCCCAAACAATTCCCGCAATCGTCATCCTGTTTCGTCTGAAATAATGGGTTAGACTATACAAGGCTGCACTGATAGCCATAGCCGGAACAACATCTACCTGGAACAAAAGGGATTGAAGTAATAATCCACGATAGAAAAACTCAATCGCAAATACATATAAAACCCAGGAAAGAGCACTCCAAATGATGATGCCCGTTCTCCAAAATCGCACCCTGATCTCGGGAAACACTTCAAGGTTAGCATCTGATTTTGTACTGAAGAAACTAATCACAATGGCAACTACCACACCAATACCCGAACATAAAGCCACATCATGATTCCATTGAAAGGATATCTGCAAATCATTCAAGGTTGGCCGTCCGATCAGGCCGGTGCAAAAAATAAAGAACAAGGGGATGCCGGCAAATAGAATGCCTGTATACGCTCTTCGCCGTAAGACCCTGTTAACATAAGGCGGATTTGAATCATAAGGCACCTGGTATCGAACTGGAAGGCGCAGGGAGGATGAGATCGTATACCAAATAATAAAGCTAATAGATGCAGTGGCCAGGGTGAGGAGTAATAATGCGTCTTCCATAAAAAGTTTTTTAGGTCATAAAGAGGGAGTCGTCGTCTATGTAATGGATGATCACATGGGAAGAATGTTTGATGGGGAAATACAATCCTGTTGCTGAACGATCAGAAACTCAAATTCGGGACAACATGCAATTTCTAAATATACGTTTTATTCATTATAATGTATTCTCCTGCACGTTCATGGCTTTTCAGGCTTCCATGTATCTTTAGCACCTTATTTTTTGGGAGGACAGAATTATCGTCCCCGGCAACATCACTTAATTGTTTTTCTATGTCTAGGCCAACCTTATACCTGCTTGACGCTTACGCACTCATTTTCAGGGCTTATTATGCTTTTCTTCGAAATCCAAGGATCAATAGCAAAGGCCTGAATACCAGTGCAATGTTTGGATTCGTCAATGCCCTGGAGGAGGTGCTGAACAATCGTAAGCCATCTCATATTGCGGTCTGTTTTGACCACAAATCACCAAACGTACGGGTCCAGGAATTCCCATATTATAAAGCCAACAGGCAGGAAACACCTGAAGATATTAAGTTGTCTGAACCATACATCCGCAGCATTATCGAAGCCTATGGGATTCCTATCCTGGAGGCTCCTGGTTATGAAGCAGATGATGTCATCGGTACATTAGCCAAGAGAGCAGAAGCAGAAGGTTATGATGTGTATATGGTGACACCCGATAAAGATTTCGGTCAGTTGGTGTCTGAACACATCTTCATGTATAAGCCAGCCAAACAAGGCAACGGTCCTGAAATCTGGGGGCCAAAAGAAGTTTGCGAAAATTATGGGATCAAACGACCAGAGCAAGTCATTGATATATTGGCCTTAATGGGTGATGCGGTTGATAATATTCCAGGTGTGAAAGGTATTGGAGAAAAAGGCGCCGCCAAACTTATACATGAATGGGAAACGATTGAAAATATTTATGCAAACCTTAATCAGTTTAAAGGAAGTACGCTTGAAAAACTGGAGGCTAGCAGGCAGAATGCTTTTGATTCCAAAAAACTGGCAACCATTTTACTCGATGCACCTGTTCCGCTCGATCCGGAAAAGTTGATTCTTGGGCCACCACATGCAGAAAAATTGTCTTCGATTTTTGCAGAGCTTGAATTCAGATCGCTTGGTAAAAGAATCCTGGGAGACAACTTTGATGTCACCGCACCATTAACTACTAAACCTGGCACATCATCTTCTTCTTCTACTGGTGCTGTGCAAGGAAACCTTTTTGAACAACCCGGAGAAGAAACCTCAGAAACCCATCTGCCAACTGCAGGAAAAAATATTCATAACACTCCTCATACGTATCATGCGGTCACAACAGAAACGGATAGGATCGCATTAATCAATAAATTGCTTGATGCAAAAACCTTTGCATTCGATACTGAAACGACAGGTCTCGAATCAGACATGGAGATCGTGGGGATGTCTTTTTCACTCAAGCCCGGAGAAGCGTACTATGTTCCATGTCCACCTGAGTTTGACAAAGCAAAAGCGATTGTAAAACTTTTCGAAAAAGCGTTTACCAATCCCAATACACTTAAGATCGGACATAACATCAAGTTTGATATGAAGGTGCTTCGGCAATATGACGTGGTTGTGGCCGATCCTATATATGACACCATGGTTGCTCATTTCATCGCGGATACGCATGTTCGTCACGCGATGGATGTCATGTCCGAATCCTATCTGGGATATACTCCTGTTTCAATCGAAGAATTGATAGGCAAGAAAGGAAAGAACCAACTATCAATGAAGGATATCGATCTAGACCGAATCAAAGAATATGCTGCGGAAGATGCCGACATCACCCTTCAATTGAAGGAAGTAACCGATCGGCAGGTTGCACAAGTCAAAGGAGATGAGTTATTAAAAATCATGGAATTTCCGCTGATACATGCATTGACTGATATGGAATTTGAAGGAATCAATCTGGATGTACCCTTTCTGGAAGATTATTCCAAGGTACTGGCTACGGATTTGTATGAAATGCGGGATAAGATTTATAAAATCAGTGGCGTCGAATTCAATATTGATTCGCCTAAGCAAATGGGGGATATTCTGTTTGAACATCTTAAGATTCCTTATGAAGGAGCCAAGACAAAAACAGGACAGTATGGGACAAGCGAGGATATCCTGAGTCTATTGAAGGATAAATATGAGATCATCGATCATATCCTCAATTACCGCGAACTGACGAAATTGAAATCAACCTATGTGGATGCTTTGCCTGCACTGATTAATCCGAAGACAGGGAGAGTACATACTACATTCGGGCAGACGATTGCAGCTACTGGAAGACTTGCATCTAATAATCCTAATCTGCAGAATATTCCTATTCGCACCGATAGGGGAAGGGAGATCCGTAAAGCATTTATCCCACGAAACAGTGATTTCCTGATTTTGTCTGCAGATTATTCACAGATCGAATTGCGGATCATTGCCGCGATCACACAAGATGAAGGAATGATGGAAGCATTCAGAGCAGGAGAAGACATTCACGCATCTACTGCTTCGAAAGTATTTGGCGTTCCCCTAAATGATGTCACTAAAGAAATGCGTCGTAGAGCTAAGGCTGTCAACTTTGGTTTGGCTTATGGTCAATCTGCTTTTGGCCTTTCACAGACACTAGGTATTTCCAGAAGTGAGTCAAAAGAAATCATTGACAATTATTTTGAAAAATTCCCGGGGATAAAGAAATATATGACGGATACGGTTTCCTATGCACGCGAACATGGCTACATCGAAACGATCATGAAACGTCGCCGATACTTACGTGATATCAATTCTAAAAATCAAACTGTCCGCGCACAAGCTGAACGTAACGCCATCAATTCACCGATCCAGGGTTCTGCTGCCGATATGATCAAACTGGCCATGATCCAAATCTACAATGAGATGGAACGCAGAAAGCTCAAATCCAAAATGTTACTCCAGGTACATGACGAATTGGTCTTCGACATGCACAAATCTGAAGAAAAGGAAATGCGTGATCTTGTTGAAGATAAAATGAAGCATGCTTTACCACATCTTCCGGTGCCTGTGGAGGTAGGTATGGGAGTTGGTGTCAATTGGCTGGAAGCTCATTAAGAAATGAAGAATGAAGAATGAAAAATGAAAAATGAAAATTTGAATGCACCCACCGGATTATTTTGACACCATAATCCAATTTCTTTCAGTTGTAATATTTACGGAATCATTTTGAGTAAGAAATTCATTATGTAGTGTGATGGTATCCATTCTGAATTCACCTATATAGTGAAAATCGGTTTTATAGTACTTAACGCCATTTAAATGTAAACTTTGATAAGAAAGCAATAACCCATCAGGATCCTCTTGTATAGCCCAAAGGAAATTTAAGCCATTCTTAATTGCACCTGAATTTGAATGACTAAAATTCATTTGAAATGTATCCAGAATGATAGTGTCACGATATCCCGGTATGTTTTGATAAATTA
>DASXWI010000584.1:0-3900 GCA_036503755.1 Saprospiraceae bacterium
ACATCTCTGAACTCAGCCACTTGTGATCCTTCGGCTGCAGGTATCTTCACCCAGATGCTCATCAATCAATACGGCTGCGACAGTATCGTAACTGAAACTGTTACACTTTTACCAAGTGATCAGACCTCCCTTGCATCGACCACATGCATTGCTTCACAAGTAGGTGTCTTTATTACTGCGCTGACCAATCAATATGGTTGTGACAGTATCATCACAGAAACCATCACACTGATCCCTGGTGATACAACATCATTTGTTTTCAACACGTGTGATCCAGCACAAGTTGATAATATTGAAACGGTGTACACCGGACAAGATGGATGTGACAGCCTTGTGATTGAAACCACAACACTTTTTCCTTTGCCTGTTGTCACGGTACAATCTGCAATCGATTACAATGGCTTTGATATCAGTTGTGCAGGAGATGCCGATGGCAGCGCCATCGCCAATGCAAATGGCACAACCCCTTTCACGTATCTGTGGTCTACAACTGAAACAGATCCACTGATCACAGGCCTCAGTGCAGGTGCATACGCAGTATCTGTTACTGATGGCAATGGATGTACCACCGATGACGTGATCACCTTGACCGAACCAGAATTATTTATGATTGGCTTCGAAGTGTCAGAGCCCGATTGTTTTGATCAGCAGCTTGGAAGTATTACAGTCAAGGTTAATGGTGGTGTGGCACCATTCACGTATTCTATTGATGGCATTGTATTCCAGTCATCACCCGACTTTACAGGATTAAGTGAAGGCATATACCAGATCACTTCACTCGATGCTAATGATTGCAGTGCCACAGAGATCATCTCGATCGATGTACCACTCATGGTCCAAGTAGAGCTTGGCGACAACCAGGTCATCTCCCTTGGCGACTCCTCACTATTGCAAGCGATTGTCAACTTACCTTTTGATTCACTCTCCTCTGTCATGTGGACAGGTATCGACAGCATCGATTGTCCAAATTGTCTGACTCAATTAGTAGCACCCATCATCACCACAGCTTATACAGTATCTGTTACTTCGATAGATGGTTGTGCAGACAGGGATAGCATAACAATATCTGTGACCACAGATCAGAAAATTTATATTCCGAATATCTTCTCTCCAAATGGCGATGGTATCAATGATGTGTTATCCATCAACATTGGTGATGGTGTCGAGGAGATTTCATCTTTCGAGATTTTTGATCGTTGGGGTACTTTAGTATTTGGTGCAAAAGATATTCTTCCAAATGATCCGACAATATCCTGGGATGGAAAGATGAAAGGTGAGACGATGAATCCCGGGGTGTTTACTTATGTGTTGGTTGCCAGCTTTAAAGATGGAGAGCGGATTGTCAAGAATGGAGATGTTACGTTGATTAGGTAATATGCCGTTTCGACTACGCTCAACGACCGTGATTTCTACTGTCTAACGGATTTGGTTTTTTGAATTTCTTAATCGACACATTTTCATTGTTTGTTTCGACTACGCTCAACAAACCAACACTATTTCTATATCAATCTGTGAAGACGTTGAGCGGAGTCGAAACGTCAATTTGTAGATCTTCATACTTGGATAAATCAAAAATCGAATCAATTGACAGTTTGAAATTCACGGTCGTTGAGCGTAGCCGAAACGACACTAGCAATAGCTGTGGTCAAGTATGACAATAAAGATTTTAAGTCCCCTGCTTGTAGCTAAATGTTAAACTTCGAGATTAAGGATTGATCTATTGCTTTTGGTATGATAAGAGTGTATTTTTGGCAATGTTTAATTGCTCACCCCGATTAAAACCTAAAGCTATGAACAGTCAGGCTTTTATCCGGACATCTCAGTCTGTTTTGTTTGCTTTTTATAAGCGGTATCTACCTCTCAGGATTAATGAGTATTATGCCTGTACCTGGCAGACCAATCTTCTCAAATTCCAGAGTGCAGGCGAATTCCAAAGCTTCCCGGTATCCTACTATTCATTGCTACAACCCAATTATTAGAACTATATCATTTAATTTTTAAAATTATTTACAATGAAAAATATACTTAATAGCTGTATTTTACTTTAAATGACATGTATGTTCATGCTTCCGGCCTGTGAAAAATCAGTTGATCAGACCCAGGTCAACGTTGTGAATCAAAATGGCCAGGTAACTACCCGTAGTGAGGAGTGTGAAAACTGTGAGTTCGCCTCCTGGTGCTGTTGCTTGATCGAAATGATAGGTCTAATTCAGATTAATCTGAAAATTTGTGGAATGTGTGATGGTGATTATTTGTGTGGCCCTTACACACCTCCTAGCGCACCTTGTTCAACAGTCTCCGGAAATGGTAGTGATTTTACCCTTAATTACCCTCTCACAGCTAGACAATATTTTTGTGTAGAACCGGGAGCTTCTATCAGGATAGAAAATACTACGGGTATTCCAGTCTCCTTTGAGTTTACTTGCCAGGCAGAACCTACACCTACACCTATTATTGTATCACTAGGAATAGGGGAGGTGAAATTCATCTACAATGATGGAGAATGTTTTGTTGTAGACGATTGCCAATAGTGCTTTTTTAGATTGGCAAGAATGAAGTGTATTTTTCAAAAGAAAAAGCACTTCATTCTTTTAAGTTAGGTATACCGGTAATTGATAATAATTTAGATTCTATTTAATGTCTTCAAAAATTCTATATGTATTTCAGTTTTGCATATTCAGTACACATTGCTGTTTATGTCAAACTTATTATGGTATGGCACCTTCGGTTGAATTTTATAAAATCGAATTGGATGATCAGGCTTGTTCTTGTGCGATAGAACATATCGCCTCATTGGATGCCCCGGTTTCATCAAATGGATTGACATTTACTCCAGATAGCACTCTTGTGCTATCTAATGGTGGTCACTTGTTTGAGGTTGATACATTATCCGGAACTTCGACACTTTTTTTTACGGCTCCTCCCGGTAGCTGGCAAACTATTAATTCCATTGTTTCAGTTGGCAACGGTATCTTTTATGGAATTGCTGATTTTAATGGAGCTTTATACCGGATTAATATAGTTTCAGGCATAATAACATTTTTAGGATCAACAGGTCTTCCAGTAACTGGAGATTTAACTTTGTTTAATGGAAATATATATTACACTAGCCTATTTGGTATAATGCTGTTAGACACTAATGATTTAACAAATAATCAAACAATCGTCCCTTACCATCCAGGAACCTTACCTCTTGGCATTACTCCATCCCACATTTGCAATTCATTTTTGGCATATGATGGGCTCAATCATCAATTCGTATTGATCAATATTATTGATGGTGCCTATACAATCATTTGCAACCTGCCTACTGAGGTTGACATTTTTGAGCATATTTCTTCGATGCTTGAATTCGCAGACCTATCAGATTGCGAAATTACTCTCGATTTGGATTGTAATAATAGTTCCGGTGCTACCGACGCAGATTATAATTCACCGGACTACAATTGTCTATCACCAGGAGTAGGTATTGCCGATGAGGATATCCGTATGTCCTATGACGATATCATCACAACGATGCAGATATCAGTCACCGGAAATGTTCCCGATGCTCCAAATGAAATTCTTGTCCTCAATGGTGGACCAGCCAATATAGACGTGGATGGTTCCGGTACAGATATACTCACCCTGACCAATGCAGGTGGTGCTAAATCCACTGACTTTAAAGATGCCCTGCGGCTTGTGTTGTATCGAAACACGGCTATCCCATTGACGCCTGGTCCTCGCACAGTAGAAGTTCAATTCACCACTGCTTCCGGCGCCATGAGCAATGTCGCTACTGCATTTATTGATGTCCTGGAGCTACCGTTACTTGAGGTAGGCCTGGGACCAGATATACAGGCATGTGAAGATGAGATCATCACACTCGATGCAGGACATCCAGGCTCATCCTACACTTGG
>DASXWI010000585.1:0-2439 GCA_036503755.1 Saprospiraceae bacterium
AATATCACGGTTACCTCCTGGATTCCGTTTGATTTCTGAAACACCAATGTTACGAAGGCTTAAAGGACTTTCCTCTTTTTTAATAAATGGTTGAGCGGTGACAACAGCCTCTTGCATTTCCAAGGACATCTCTTCCATTTCAATATTGACAAAGGTGGCATTGACGTTCCTGACCTGAATTTCGTACATCGTTACTGGTTTGAATCCGATGAAGCTCACTTTGAGGTTATACATGCCTGGATTCAAATCGCTAATGGTGTAATTCCCGTTGTCATCGGAGGTGGTGCCTAAGCTCGTCCCTTCCAGGATGATCACTGCATACGGAATAGGTTCTTTGTTAATGGAGTTGGTTACAATGCCTTTAATCTCGCCAGTCTGGGCATTGAGAGCAGAAAAGAAAAAACACGAGAGGAGAAATGCAAGCAATCTGTTCATAGAGGTTCTTCTTCTAAACGCAAAGAAACAACTGATTGAGAAAATGGTTTTGGCTGTTGAATCACTAATGTTTTGTTTAAACCGTTCGTGTCACAACTGACGATTAATTCCATGGGCTACACCCATGGCTATTGGATGTCGGCCCTTCAGGCCTCTATGAAAATTTTCATTTTTCATTTTTCAATGCTACCAACCTTTAGCCCCTACGGGGCAATGATAACAACACAGGGAATTGATTATAATCTCGTCGCCTCACGACTCACGACTCACGCCACGATTTCACTATGCGGCTCACGAGCCGCAGCTACAGAAATTCAACTCACAACTCACAACTCACAACTCACTGCTCACTGCTCACTGCTCACTGCTCACTGCTCACTCTTTCATCACCTTTCCAGGAACCATTTTAATTCCATCAGCTGTAATCATAGCAGCATAGGGTAATGTTTTTTCTTCAGCCATGATAGATGCACATCCGGCTTCTCCATCTTTGTTGAAGGCCACCATTTTGACATTGAAGTTCACATTCTTCGCACCACCATTGACGTAGAAAATTCGTTCGATGACTTCTTCGCATGCTTGTTGGGGAGATTTGCCTGCTCTCATTTTTTCCACAAGTAAAAATGACCCGCAAGTCCTGATCAATTCTTCGCCACGTCCAGTGGCACCGGCAGCACCAACTTCATTATCCACAAAAAGCCCTGCACCGATAATAGGTGAGTCACCAACACGTCCATGTATTTTTCCAAACAAACCACTTGTTGTCGTAAGTCCTGCTACTTCTCCATTATTTCCCATCCCAAGTACATTGATGGTGCCTTTTTTTCTTGCTTTATTGTAATACTCTTTATCTACCGGAGGAAGCCAGTCATCATTTTCACTTAGATTTTCTTTCCATTCCAGCCATGCAAGACGAGCGTTTTCAGTCAGCAGGTTTTCTTCCGGAAAGCCATGTGCTTTTGCAAAAGCTAGTGCACCAGCACCGACGATCATCGCATGATCAGTGCGCTCCATTACAAGGCGTGCAACGGAACATGCTTTCTTAATATTCTCCAATGCAGCCACGCTACCACATTTAAAAGTTGGTCCATACATGATGGAGGCATCAAGAGACACAATGCCTCTTTCATCCGGAAATCCTCCATAGCCTACAGAAGTATCTTCCGGATCAAGCTCACATACATTACCACCCGCTTCTATTCCATCAAGTATGTTCCCACTAGCCTGGAATGCTTGCCAGGCCGGAGGAAGTACTTTTTTAGCCCAGGCTTCATCGCGACTGCAGAGAATCAATGCCTTTCCGGCTCCAGAAGGTGTATAGGTAGCAGGACGAGTCAGCGCTTTATTAATCACAGGCAGACTTAATCCCATCATACCAATTGTTTGAAGAAAATCACGACGATGAGCCATAGTACAGAGGAAATATAATGTTATGCGAATATTGTTTACTGATTATCAGGATCCGTTCCCGGTTGATATAATTTAAATCCTGTTTCTTCTTTCTCTTTATCCACCATCGCTTTTACATCACGAAGCAATTGTTTGGCATCATAGATGATTCCATCTTTAATCGTGTATTTGACACCACCTACACGTACCACTTGGTTTTCATCATTCAGTTTAATAGCACCGGTACCATAAAGGCATTGGAAGTTTTGCAATGGGTTTTGTTCAACGATGACAAGATCCGCAAGTTTCCCTGGTTCAACACTTCCAATTTCTTTATCCATACCAAGTGCTTGCGCGCCATAGAGTGTAGCAGAGCGAATAACTTCAAGTGGATGAAAGCCTGCTTCACGTAATAATTCAAGTTCGCGGATATAAGCAAATCCATATAATTCAAATATGTATCCTGAATCTGAACCTGCAGTTACTCGTCCGCCCCGATTTTTATATTCATTCACAAAGGTCATCCACAACCTGTAGTTTTCTCTCCAATCTACTTCTTCTTCAGTACCCCAATAATGCCAATACGATCCATGAGATATCCGGCTGGGCTGGAAA
>DASXWI010000586.1:0-2322 GCA_036503755.1 Saprospiraceae bacterium
GCGTAAAAAGTTTTATCTGGCCAAATACGATTTAGATTTAAATCAAATCTGGTATCGCGAATTTGGTGGAGATAGGGCATATATATTAAATGGCTTGAAGCTACTTGAAAATGGTGCGGCATTTGCGTATGGATTTATTACAGATAGCACTACAGACTTCCGCTATGCTTACATCATGTATGTCAATGAAAATGGAGACATCGTCTCTTCCAAAGATATTCCACTATCTCCCGATCCTCCACTTTCAGTCGTAAATCCAGGATCAGATCATTTTACAATCCTCAACCCTGAGAACCTTACTGCACGAGTAATCCTTTCCACTATGGATGGGAAAATCGTGCTCGATGATAAATTGACTTCACCTTTTATTACATATGATCTATCACATTGGCCGGCAGGAGTGTATCCGTATGTCTTTTATATAGAAGACAAGCCGGTCAAATCAGGGAAGTGGGTTAAAAGGGATTGACATATTGCCTACTTTTGTTCCCCAATGGAGGAAATGAATGCACTCATACGGGACATCATCCGGCGTGAAATCGAAGGCATCCGCAATATCCCGGTAGATGAAAGCATAGAAAAAGCTATAGAGCTGATATTCAATGCTGTACACCAAAACAAAGGCAAGGTTGTAGTCTCCGGGCTAGGCAAGGCCGGCCAGATAGGCCATAATATCGCTACCACCTTGAGTTCCACCGGCACACCGGCTATTTTCCTTCATCCCACTGAAGCCCAACACGGCGATCTCGGGATGATCCAAAAGGATGATATTCTCTTCCTGATCTCCAATTCAGGGAAGACAAAAGAGATTCATGAATTACTCCCTTTAGCCAGACGATTATATCCTGGGATAAAATCAATTGCCCTCACAGGCCATCCTGAAAATGAACTGGGCCGCGAGGTAGATGTATGCCTGAGCACAGGTCACCCTAAAGAAGTTTGTCCACTTGGATTGACACCCACCACGAGTACAACCGTGATGACTGTATTGGGTGATGTGATCGTTGTCGCGATGATGAAGAAGATAAATTTTACCAAATCAGAATATGCCCTGAGACACCACAGTGGTTATCTCGGTATCAAGAGCAGAGCAGATGAGTAAGTTGTTTTTAATTTCAGGACCATGTATTGTGGAAAATGAATCCACGCCTTACCTCATTGCTAAAACGGTAAAACCGATTTGCGATGCATTGGGTATCGAATACATCTTCAAAGCAAGTTATCGCAAAGCAAATCGTACCCGCGTTGATAGCTTTAAAGGAATAGGCGATATAGAAGGTCTTGAAATCATCAAAGCCATCGGAAAAGAATTTGGCGTCAGAACATTAACCGATATCCATGAAAGTCCGGACGCTGCCATGGCTGCTGAATATGTGGATGTTCTTCAAATTCCAGCTTTCCTCTGCAGACAAACTGCGTTACTGCAGGCAGCTGGCGAAACAGGAAAAGTAATCAACATCAAAAAAGGACAGTTTGTCAGCCCTGAAGCGATGAAGTATCCTGTGGAAAAAGTCCTGGCTACCGGAAATAAAAATGTATGGGTTTGCGAACGTGGTTTCACATTTGGATATGAAGATCTAATCGTTGATGCAACGGTTATTCCAAGATTGAAAAAGCATGGTGTACCCGTTGTCATGGATTGTACACATTCAACTCAGGTGCCTAATCAAATGACCGGAGTCAGTGGTGGCAATCCAGAGTTTATTGAAACGATTGCCCTGGTAGCTGCAGCAACAGGTGCAGATGGACTTTTTATAGAAACTCATCCTGAGCCAGCCAAAGCATTAAGTGATGCATCTACAATGCTTCAACTCGATCTGTTGCAAGGTATTCTCGAGAAAGTTGTTCGCGTACGTCAAGCCTTGCAGTCATGAGTGACAGCGTCCTCAGAAAAAAAGCAGCCAACATCAAACTCCTGATTCTTGATGTTGATGGTACTCTCACCGATGGTGGCGTATACATTGATTCCAATGGCGTGCAATCCAAAAAATTCAACATCCGTGATGGCATGGGGATCACCCTCCTCCATGAGAAAGGAATACCTGTAGGCATCATTAGCCACTGCCGGGCAAAAACCATCTTAGACGAGCGCGCAAGAATGCTGGGCATCGAGCGCGTTTATTCCGGCAAAGAACCAAAGCTGGAAATACTAGCCAAATGGATAGCTGAGCTCAATATTACCTACGACCAGGTAGCCTACATCGGCGATGATGTCAATGATATTGAAACGCTTGAAAAGGTTGGCCTTTCTGCTTGTCCTCACGATGCTCATTTTTCCCTGATTAAAATTGTTGATGTCGTGCTCGCCCGGAATGGGGGAGA
>DASXWI010000587.1:0-3047 GCA_036503755.1 Saprospiraceae bacterium
ACATCACTACATCACTCGATCACCACATCACCACATCACCACATCACCCGATCACCACATCACCTTCAATCAAGCCTAAAACGGATATACTTAATCGTCCTCCCGGCACCCAGATGCTTGATCTCATAATACGTCTTGTGATTCAACTCTTCAAAATCAAGTGGTTTATTGTAGATATCATTATTGGAATATAGGATGCTGCATCGCGGATCACTATCAATCACTTCATGTGTAAATTCGTACAACAGATCTGAATCTGTTTTGAGGTGAACGATCCCACCAGGCTTCAAAAATTTACGGTATCGCTCAAGGAAAGGTGGTGAAGTCAATCTGCGCGTGACTTTGCCTTCGAATGGATCAGGAAAGGTGATCCAGATTTCAGAAACTTCTCCGGGTGCAAAAAAGCGATCGATAAATTCAATGCGCGTTCGCAGAAAAGCTACATTATTTAATCCCGTTTCAAGCGCAGTGCGCGCACCTCTCCACATTCGCGCTCCTTTGATGTCAACACCGATATAATTCTGATCAGCATGATCCCTTGCTAAAGCAACAGTATAGTCTCCTTTACCGCAAGCCAATTCGAGAATGACAGGATGATCATTGTGAAAATGCACATCTGCCCATTGTCCCCTTAGATCCCTGCTCAAGCCTTCCTGGTTGGATATGAAGGATTCCTGTGCGGGATCAATTTCATACACATTTGGAAATGTAGCTACCTCCGCAAATCGTTTAAGCTTGCTTTTTCTCCCCATGGCGCGAAACTACGGAGAAGGCGTAAAACAATACTCACCGCTAATCACCTAAGCCAACAGATTGCAGGAGCAAACTCCTGCGATGGCACGTGTCTTTTGGAACTTGCCTAACGGATCGCATTGACCTTCTAACCTCCTAAGCCCTAACCTTCTAATCCAACATATTTGAACCCCTGCCTTTCCAATGCAATTGATATCATTCCGCAACCGTTTTTTTATAAATTCACCAAAGATTAAAGCCACGAGGGAACTGATGCCAAAGAAACCAGCCAAATCAACCAACGACACTCTTTTTGAAAAGGAATTATTGCCTCATGTAGGCCCTCTACAGACCTTTGCGTATCACCTGACCTACAACCAGGAAGATGCCGATGATCTCGTCCAGGAGACCTACATGAAGGCCTATCGCTTTATTGATAAGTACGAGAAAGGAACTAATGCCAAAGCATGGCTGTTTAAAATTCTCAAGAACGCCTATATAAACGAATATAGGAAGAAGGTAAAGCAGCCTACCAAGGTTGATTTTGAGGATATTGTCACCTATCATGATACAGATGATGACCGGATTTCAGGGTATAGTGACCTGAGAGAAGAAATCTTCACCAACATGATGGGGGATGAGGTGACTTCGGCAATCAATAGCCTTCCTATTGATTTCAGGACGGTCATCCTGCTTTGTGATATAGAAGGCTTTACTTACGAGGAAATTGCGAGCATCATAGATGTCCCGATCGGTACGGTCAGGTCCAGGCTCTTTAGGGCACGAAACTTGTTGAAAGAAAAATTGACGGATTATGCCAAAAAGTTTGGATACGCCGATGTCAGGGGTGAAAAAAGAAAGAAAAAGAGTACCCCCACAGAAAACAATAATGAAGAAGAAGAATAACAACAGAAGAAAATAAACAGATATCAATAAATTTGTTCATTCTTGTGGCCTAATAAAATAGTAGGACAGTAAACAGCGGAATCTATGAAGCAATTTAACTCTCAGGAAGAATTAATGCAACTGGTCGGGATGTATTTTGACCAGGCACTCGACCCTCAATCTAAAGCGGATTTCCTTCAAAAAGTTGATTCTGACCCTGCCTATTTTCAGGCCTTCCAGCATGAACAATCTATAAGAGATCATTTAAAGAAAAATATTCACCGCCCGGTGAATTCCTCGCAGCTGGCCAAAGCCATCAAAAATCAAATCAGGCATCACGAGTAAAGGTTACTTCCCCATTACCATGAGCCTATCCTGAGGAGCTCCCTGTTCCCTTAGATTTAATCCTTACATTTGGCAAGTCTAAATGTATGGATATGCAACGCATCACCTTTCTATTGCTGTTAATCGCATGGACCACTCAAACTTTGCACAGCCAGGTATACAGCAACAAGGTTGTTGGTGAAAAACATGAAGTGCTGATCGACAGCCTCAAAGCGGTTGAAGAATATCCTTACATCTTCCCGGCCTGGGGTAAAAAAGTTACTGCACTGGGTTTTGATATACCCTATTCGGCCGGACTTAGTATAAACAGCCTTACACAAAAGTCAGAACTTGTCATTGACAATATCAGCGTTGGTTTTAATGATAGCCCTTTAATCAATGTGGATGAAATCATACGCATTGACAAAGCTACTGCATCAGCAACAGGCCTTACGGTCAGACCCGATATCTGGGTGCTTCCATTCCTGAATGTATATGGAATCTTTGGCTGGGCAAAAACATCTACGGAAATTGATGCAGGCCTTTGGTTGCCCGATTCTAACAATGTTTGGAAAGAAGTTGTCCCATTTGGTACAACTGCAAATTTTAATGCTAATGTGACCGGTTTCGGTATTACGCCTACCATGGGTGTTGGTGGAGGATGGATTGCACTGGATATGAATTTTGCATGGACTGATGTGGATGCTCTCGATAAACCTGTTAAAACATTCATCTTCGATCCCAGAATTGGAAAGACCTTCAAATTTAAAAAACCTAATAGCAACCTTGCCATATGGGTTGGAGGATTCAGAGTGAAATTCTCATCTGAAACAACAGGTTCTCTTCCTCTGGCTGATCTGTTCCCAGATGCTGATATCCAGGGAAAAGTAGATCAGGCAATGATGAATGTAGATCAAAAACATGAAGATCTGGATGCCTGGTGGAATGGTCTCTCAGAGCTGGAAATGGCAAACCCGATCAATAAAGCCAAGTATGAAACAGGCGTAAGAGTTTTGGATAATGCAGGCCAATTATTGACATCGATTGACGGCGCAATCAATGATGACCAGGAAGCCACCGTAAACTATTCTTTAGAGAAGGGACTT
>DASXWI010000588.1:0-4378 GCA_036503755.1 Saprospiraceae bacterium
TGCGCCTTACTATGCTGACCTGTTCACTAAAGCTTATGGAAATGACGAAGTGACCACTGCCAGGATTACCGATGCAATGGCTCAATTTGTCAAGAGTATGATTGGCTGTGATAGTGAGATGGATAGAATCCAGGTATCAGGTCAAGAATTATCAGGATTGGCCCAGGAAGGCATGAATATTTTCTTTGGTGAGGGGTCTTGTTACAATTGCCATTCCGGCCCTGATTTTAATAGCCGGGGCGGAGGCTTTATTGATCCTTTCTTTCCACCAAATGGAGGAGGTTTCGGATGGGCACAGAACATTGCCGATATCGGTCTTGACGAAGAGTATGAAGATGTGGGAATGGGTGTTTTTGATCAGGCCTTGGTAGGTGTCTTTAAGATTCCATCTCTTCGAAATGTTGCCTTGACTGCTCCGTACATGCATGATGGTAGATTTGCTACCCTCGAAGATGTAATCGACCACTATAATGAAGGGATCCAACGGTCTCCAAATTTGGATATAGTGCTGCAAAGCTGGGATACCGGAGATGCTATCAGGCTTGGATTATCAGAGCATGATAAGACAGCCCTTGTTGCATTCCTGCACACCCTGACCGATGAAAGTTACATGAACGACGAGCGGTTTTCTGATCCATTCAGCAAGTAAAACCACCGTTTTCGCTGTATTTCGCCCCTTGGATATACTGATTTTTAACATAATCTCCAAACTTTTATAGTAAAAATCATCATTTGTTTATTATATTTGGCACCTGATTACCACCTGGCTTTCGATTTGCAGTGGCCGGCATAACATCCAAAGTCTCACCTTACCTAAAAAGAAGGCGAAAAATCGGCCCCCCAGATTTTGTGTCAGGTGGTATTATTTTTTGGCAACGACTACGCTCAGCCACAGATATAATAAAAGAAAAAGAGCCAGAATAATCTGGCTCTTTTTCTTTTTAGCATCATGATAAGAATTCGATGCTATCGTTGATAAACGAATTCATCTCTTCACCTTTCAACATCCCCTGGTTAAGCTTTGCTAACCGTAACAGGTAGGCCGCGAATTTCTCTTTCTTCTCCGGGCTGCGCATATTGAGCAACTTGTCTGCAATCAACGGATGATTAGTGTTGACGATGACCTGATAATGTCCATCCATCAAATCCATCCCACCCATGCCTTGCATCATCTGCATCTCCTGCATACGGCGCATAAATTCGGGCCTTGTGATCAATACAGGATGCCCTTCTGGTGACATCGGACGCATGATGAGTTGATGTGCTGTCACTCCAGGTAGAGCAGTGAATAATTCTTTCACTTTTTCCTGTTCCTTTTCATTCAACACAGACTCTTTCTTTTCTTCTTTTTGAATCAAGTGATCTGGTGTATCAGAATCTACACGAACAAACGTCATGTTCTCACCTTTATATTCCATCTGTTGAATAAAGTGGTTGTCGATGACATGATTAAGATGTAATACATCATAACCCATATCCGTAGCTTGCTTGATGTATGAGGTATGTAGCTCAGGAGAAGGTGTATATAAGGCTACAGTTCGATCATACTTGTCGGTTTGATTTGCCTTGATCTTCTCTTTATAATCGGCAATGGTAAAACACTTTCCTTCTGTGTTCTTCAACAGGGTAAATTCAATTGCCTTTTCAGCAAACTTCTCATCGGTGATGATCCCATATTTTACAAACACACCGATATCATCCCATTTTTTCTCAAAGCCTTCACGGTCTTCCTTAAATAGTTTGGAAAGACGCTCTGCCACCTTTTTGGTCATATATCCTGTGATCTTCTTCACCTGTGTATCACTTTGCAGGTAACTCCGTGATACATTGAGTGGTATATCAGGGCTGTCGATAACTCCATGCAAAAGCGTAAGGAATTCTGGAACGATCTCCTTTACTTCATCAGTTACATACACCTGGTTGCTGTAGAGATGTATTTTATTTTTCTGCACCTCAAACTGGTTGCTGACTTTTGGAAAGTACAACACACCCGTAAGATTGAATGGATAATCGATATTGAGATGGATCCAGAACATGGGATCCTGTGACATTGGGTAAAGTTGTTTATAAAAATCAAGATAGTCCTGATCAGTTAGTTTGCCTGGTTTCTTCTTCCAGAGCGGGTGAGTATCATTGATGATATTCGGAACCTCCTCTTCTATTTTTTTACGATCGTCCCCTTCACCTTCCCAGCTAACATCCTTTCTCATTCCCATTTGTATTGGAAAAGGGAGGAAGCTGCAGTACTTCTTCAATAAAGCTTCGATGCGATCTTGATCCAGGAATTCTTTGCTGTCATCACTGATGTGTAGAATGATATCTGTTCCGCGGTCTTTGCGGTCATGATCTTCCATTTCATATTCTGGATTGCCTTCGCAAACCCAATGGACCGCTTTCGGAGTCTTCTTGTATGTTTTAGTGATGACCTCCACCTTGTCGGCAACCATAAAGGCCGAATAGAACCCAAGCCCAAAGTGGCCGATGATATTTGTTTTACCCTGGTACTTTTTGACGAACTCCTCCGCGCTGCTGAGGGCAAGTTGATTGAGGTACTTCTTCACTTCCGCTTCTGTCATCCCGATACCCCTGTCACTGATCGTAATGGTCTTCGCAGCTTTGTCCACATTGATATGAATCGTCAGATCCCCAAGTTCGCCATCAATCTCTCCGGAGCCGGCAATAGCCTCCAGCTTGGAGGTAGCATCTATAGCGTTTGAAATAAGCTCTCTCAGAAAGATTTCATGATCTGAGTAGAGGAATTTTTTGATGATTGGAAAAATATTTTCGGTCTGGACCGATATCGTACCCTTATTCATAACTATTTGATTTTTAACTCCTAATATGTATACCCGTGCTTGTCAAAAGGTATGCCATGCCTTTTTTTCTGTCAAAATGACGGTTTTTACATTTCCTGGGGGGAAAGATTGGCACTGTATGTGCTATACCTAAGGTCAATAGAGATGATCAAATGCGATTTTCTCATTAAGACCGGTCCAAACAGGGGGGTTAGGATCGGTCTTTTTTTGTTCTTTTTTACCGGAAAAAAGAACCAAAAACCTCGTGACCCAAAAAACTCACCTTGGGTCTTCTTCAATTGTTAATCGTTCTGTTTCGCTTTCACGCCTGGTGGTATTTCACACGCACCCCTTTTTGGCTTTATGGCTAAAAGGAGGCCTTCCTGTCTGTTCAAACAGTTTTGGGTCACATGCTTTTCCTAGTCGAATTTATTCTTTAGTTGCTTTCTGCCGTTCCGCCTTTCAGCCATTCCGCCCCTATTTCCATTGCTCCTTTGATCCATTGATCCCTATTCAGTGAAACAACTGACTTTCAAATTATCCATGACAAGCGCTTGTGTTGATCCTCCATTCCAAACCGTCATTGTACATCTATCGTACAGCACATCAGGAATCATGACATCAAAGAATATATGTGTGGGTGTCTGATCGACAGGTACTAACCGATGAATACGAATGAGATTGGTCTTGATGATTTGATCTCCTTTGTGAAATTGTACGATCCATTGAGCATATTTCCATACGTCCCATTCGCGCGTTTGCACTGTAAAATCGGCTTCCAGTCTAAGCCATTGTCTACAATCAGCAGTGACCGGAAGTGAAATAGGTCCATAGGTTTGGATTTCAGCATTCAGACAAGCGGCTTTTCCACCAGTAGGTGATGTGTTGGAACAAGCTGTAGAGTCTTGTTCAAAATCATTTTGGAAAATAGGATTTAAAGCGTTCGGTATGCCTTTGAAATACTCCCTCGTATCAAGTAACTTGAAGTAATCCGCGTTTGGTTCGGGGCGTAAGACTACATTGAAAAAGAATGGAGTAGTCATTTGACCAGCTTTGAAGAATCCGCCTTTATGTGCCTGGTTGATCCACCATCCAGAATAATAAATATTGAAAGCAATAAAAATGATGATTACCCATTTACCAATCCTTGACTGATTGAACCAACCGATAACAACAGCCAATGGAAAGGCCATTAAGGGATAGATCTGAATCAGATTTCTTTGTCCAAGCCCTCCCCCACCTTCGAAATGAGCCCAACTTAATGTAATGTATATCGCCAGAAAACTGGTCAGAAAGGATGGCCAGAAAATCGTGTTGTATTTTTTATACAATCCATACCAACCAAACATAGCTAATAACATCAATGGTGTATATATCCACCAACCAAGATTAACACCCATCAGGCCCCGCCAGATTTTCGGATGCAGCCAATTAAAACCCTGATCTCCATAACTGTAGACGATCCATTCATTAGAGGCATATTTCCAATACATCAATTGGATAAAAATGATCAAACCACTTATGATAATAGCAACAGCAACTTTTTGCCAATGCTTAAGTAGAAATGCAAAACGATCTTTGAT
>DASXWI010000589.1:0-4136 GCA_036503755.1 Saprospiraceae bacterium
ATACGCGACCTGGTCCTGGGCGGGACTAACCTGCCAGGATATAAATAATACTGTGATTATCAATAATTTATGTCCCATTTTGGGGAATGTTGATCTGAATTACAAATTATAATATTTTATAATATCAAATTTCGAGCCAAAAAGATCAAGAAAGAACCGCTCACCCTTTTGCAGGTAAAGGATATAAAACGAAAAAAGGGTAAATTATTGCGGAAAAGACCCAATTCATTGAATATCCCTAACCCAAAAGACTTTGAAGAACATATGCTTGATTTTCAACGTTCTCTAAGCATAAATTCATTTTAAAACCTAAGCATCATGAATGTAATAGAACTGCTGCAGGGCCAGCTTGATGGTAACCTTATCCATCAACTTACCAACCAAATCGGAGCTGAATCACCTGAACAAACCGAAGCTGCTGCAAATGGAATTATTTCCACCCTTGTAGCTGGCCTTAACAAGAACGCGGCAACCCCCGAAGGTGCAAATGCGCTTGTCTCTGCAATTGATCGCGATCATGATGGTAGTCTATTAGAAGATGTTGCCGGCTTTGTATTTGGTAATCGCCAGGTGTCAAATGCAAGTACGTTGAATGGAGCAGGAATACTGGGCCATATCCTTGGGGGCAAGCAATCCGGGGCTGTAGACATGATCTCAAAAGCTACAGGGCTGGACAGTGGCCAGATTATGAAACTCATGATTTCCCTCGCACCAATGGTGCTCGCTGCCCTGGGTAAAGCCAGAAAGCAAGAAGGAGTTGGCACTCAGAATATCAGTGATCTCCTTTCCGGCAGTGTACGTTCGCAGGTAAACAAGAACAGTGAAATGGGATTGTTGACCCGGTTCCTGGATGCAGATGGGGATGGCAGTGTAATGGATGATATTGCCAATATGGGCATGAAGCTATTTCTGAATAAAAAGTAATGTTCCGTTGATATAATCTGCGACCTTTGCACGCATTTACTTTTTATGATGGAATCAAATTTTGTTTGCGGGTTACAAAAACCGCTGTTGCTTTTATGCTTCGTTGCCCTATTTTTTTGCTGTAAAAAGCAAGCCAGTTCAGACGAAACGATGGGAATGACCGGAGATGCTGCCATTGATGCATTAACGCAATCCATCCAATCGACACCCAATGATCCGGAACTCTACCTTCAGCGAAGCCAGATTTTTTATGAACGACAGGCATACGACCAGGCCATTCAAGACCTAGCCAATGTCATGAGAATTGATTCGATGAATCTTCGGGCTCATCATCTGCTTGCGGATGTATATCTCGATTCATATCAATCTGCCCGGGCACTCCAAACCATGCAGCGAGCGGCTTTCCTCTACCCGGATAGTATCAACACCAAACTTAAACTTTCTGAATTCCAACTCATCCTAAAGCAATATGATGGGGCGCTCAATACCATTGCGGATATTATGAAAATCAGGCCAGGTGATCCTGAAGCTTTGTTCATGCTTGGCATGATCTACAAAGACCAGGGAAAAACAGAGCTGGCTATCGGTGCTTTTCAATCTGCCGTCGAACGAAATCCGGATATGAGTGAAGCCTGGGTGATCCTGGGAGATCTGATGGATAGAACAAATAATCCACTTGCCAGTCAATACTTCGACAATGCTGTTCGTGTTGATCCGAAAAACGTCGCGGCCTGGCATGCTAAAGCATACTTTTTGCAAAACAATGACAAGATTTCAGAAGCGCTTGAAATCTACCGTCATATTCATACCATCGATTCGCAATATCCCGAGGCTTATTTGAATGCCGCTATTTTGTTGATGTACCAGGATAGTCTCGATTCAGCCATGAAAGAATTAAACATCCTCGGACAAATCGATCCTACCAATCCTGCTACCTGGTTTTATAAAGGCAAAATCCATCATCTGAAAAATCAACCAGCCGAAGCCAAAGCTGCTTACGAACAAGCGTTACGCCTTGATGCAGATTATGCGCAAGCAAAAGATGGCCTGTTAGAACTGGAAAGTGAGCAGTGAGCAGAGGGCATGGGGCATGGGGCATGGGGCATGGAGCATAGAGCATAGAGCATAGAGCATAGAGCATAGAGTAGAGAGTAGAGTGCAGAGTGCATATTCCTATCCTGACAGCTGAGAGCTGATAGCTGAGAGCTGAGAGCTGACAGATAAAATGTGTGAGTTAAATCCCCTATTTTCGATATACTATTTTTCACCTATAAAAACATCTTATCATGGCAGTATTAAAGGTAATTGAAATAATGTCCGACTCCACTAAGGGTTGGGAAGATGCAACTGCGAAAGGGATTGCCAAAGCGGCTAAAACAATAAAAGGAATCAAGTCAGCTTATGTTGATAGCCAAAGCGTAACGGTCAGTGGAGGAAAGATTACTTCTTACCGGGTTCGGCTTAAGATCAGCTTTGAGGTTGTCTAGTTAGTGAGCAGTGAGCTAGAATCGTCAGGCGTGAGTCGTGAGTCGAAATGTGCGTTGTGAGTTGTGAGTTGTGAGTCGAGATCGTCAGGCGTGAGTCGTGAGTCGTGAGAATTTCTTTTTCGAAGCTAGAAACTGGAAGTAATAACTATCAATAATTTGTTGATAAAAAAGCTTAATCTGTATCACCTATCCTGATAGCTGAGAGCTGAGAGCTGATAG
The DNA here is from genome assembly GCA_036503755.1 of Saprospiraceae bacterium. GTDB lineage: Bacteria > Bacteroidota > Bacteroidia > Chitinophagales > Saprospiraceae > Opimibacter. The sequence goes on from DASXWI010000589.1 coordinate 2,631, forward strand.
CTAATTCCTGGTAGCTGGTGGATGGTAGCCAAAATCCTGACAGCCGAGAGCTGACAGCTGATAGCTTTCTACCTATTCAGCCGCTGACGATAATGATCTACAGCTAGATCATTGGTGGTCACATATGCACCCATAATATCTGCTGTAAGACAACTATGCACCGGTAACCAGAATGTTAAATCACCAGGTTTGTATAGACTAAAATTGTGATCATCACATTGGACGATTCCATGCTCCTGGGACAAAGAAATCAGCATTGGGTTCTGGTGAATATGCTCGACAGACCATCCGGCTTCATTATATCTGACCAACCTACCAAAACATTTGCGGCCATCCGGCAGGGGTAGAAAGTCTTTGGAAAAATGAATGCCTCCTCCGTAAATAATCCATTGTTTCCGATCGGGATGAACTGCAACGACAGGACATGCCATGGCTACCGCAATATCATTCATTCTGCAAGAACCAATCTCTTCCTGCATTAAATCGTAAAAGACATAATTGCCAGGCCTCAATTCATCGATCGGACCAAAATTGGAAACCATTGAACATGCAGGTGTATCCCCAAGGGATATTTGAATACCAGGATACGAACTCAAATATTTCTTTTTCAAATCAAGGAGAATGGAGAGCGATTGATCATAAGTCCGTTGCACTTCTGTAATAGAACTTGCCTGGTAGCTATGCCCTGCATGACCGATAAAACCTGTGAATTGTAGCAGAGGAAACTTTTTAAGTTGCACCAATATTTTTTCGATTTCTGCCGTTTGGTGAGGTGCTAATCCTGTCCGATGTGTCCCCACATCTATTTTAATCCAAATGGAAACCGGCTGAATCAATTTTTTTCCAAGGGCTTCTATCGGAGAATCATCTACAAGAACGAGTCCTAGTTTAACTTTTGCAGAAAGCTCTGCAATCTCTTCGACCTGGAGGATATTGACCGGGAAAGCGATCGTGATATCATTCCAGCCATCTTCTGAAAAATAAAAAGCCATACCCACAGAGGACACAGTTATTTTGTCTGTTCCAGCTTCACGAAACCAGTTGCCTACTGTTAGGGATTGATGGGTTTTGAAATGAGGTCGTAGCTGGACATTTTGCTTCTTTGCTTTGTCTCGCATCCGGAGTATGTTGGCGAGACATCGCTGCTCATCCAGTATGAGCGTAGGCTGGGTTATGGTGTTGGTTCGCATAAAAATGGTGTGTTCGGACTGTGAAAATAAGAGAAAGTAAGAGAGTAAGACAGTGAGAAAGTAAGACAGTAAGACAGTAAGACAGTAATAGGTGTGAGTAATAGGTGTGGGTGAAAAGATTAAACCACTCTCTCAAAACCCACACTTCTCACTGTCTTACTGTCTTACTGTCTTGCCTTCTGCGGATCAAAAGGAAAACTTGTACTTTTAGCCTGCATTGTCAAACCAGGTAATGAACAAAACGAAAAGGGAGGAAACCTTGGCTTTCCAGGCCAGGTGGAATCTCCATCTCCCAGGTCAATCCGCTGACAAATGA
>DASXWI010000590.1:0-3243 GCA_036503755.1 Saprospiraceae bacterium
TGCGTGAAGTAGCGGCGCAATTTGAGAACCCAGTCATTCTTTTTTCTGGTGGTAAGGATAGCATCCTCATGGTCTACCTGGCGACTAAAGCTTTTCACCCGGCACGTGTACCCTTTCCATTGTTGCATATAGACACAGGACACAACTTTCCGGAGACAATAGAATATCGTGATTGGCTCGTCAATCATTACAACCTGCGCATGATGGTTGGTTCTGTGCAGAAAGCAATCGATGAAGGAAAAATAAAGGAAGAGAAAGGCTACAATGCCAGTCGCAATAATCTACAAACGTATGTCCTCCTCGACGAACTGGAGAAAGGCAAATATGATGCGGCTCTAGGCGGTGGCCGTCGCGATGAAGAAAAAGCAAGAGCAAAAGAACGCTTCTTCAGTCATCGCGATGAATTTGGACAATGGGATCCAAAAAATCAACGACCAGAATTATGGAATCTTTTCAACGGACGCAAACATTTCGGTGAGCACTTCCGTGTATTCCCGATAAGTAATTGGACAGAACTGGATGTATGGCGTTATCTCGCAGCAGAACAGTTTCCGTTACCCAATCTTTACTTTGCGCATAAGCGTAATGTATTCGAACGCGATGGTGTCCTTCTTCCGGATTGCGAATACATAACAAGGCGTCCCGAAGAAATCGTCAAAGAAGAACTCATCCGCTGCCGTACGATAGGCGATATGACCTGCACCGGTGTCTGGCGATCATCTGCATCTTCTATTGACGAGATCATCCAGGAGGTAGCCACATCCCGACTCACTGAGCGCGGAGGAAGATCAGATGATAAGCGAAGCGAAACAAGTATGGAAGACCGGAAAAAACAAGGCTACTTTTAAGCAGCTCTCAAGAGATCTTGCTTCTTCCGGTCAAAGGCTTATAGGGTTATAAAGGTTATAGGCTTATAATTTATTAGAAGAAGATTTTTTGGAAGATTTGGGCTTTCTGTTTTCCTTGAACCTTTTAAGTTGGGATTTACGAAGTCCATCAAGCTTGAATCCAATACTGTCGACGTCAATGCGCAAATCAAATAACTCACTTTCTGAAATGAATTCAAGATCATAGCATAAAATGGAATGGTTTAAAAGTTCAAGCAAACTACCGAATGAGATTTCAGAAAATCTTGCTTGGTCCTTTAGAGATTCTCGTGAAGATCCTTCAGCAATATTTGTGCTGATAGAAATACCTGATCTTCGCATTTGACTGACAAGACCATACCGTTCATCAGTAGGGAGTTTTTTTGTCAGCTTATAAACTTTAACGGCAAATTTTCTTGCCTCTTTCCAAACATCTAATGTCTCGAAAGAATAAACTTTACATTTCAACATGGTGAAGTGTTTAAATGGTGAAGTGAAAAATATCAATTCAATAATAAGGAATTTCCAAATTCAAGTCAAGACCTAACAACCTTTATAAGCTCCATAAGCTTTATAAGCTTCATAAGCTCAATCTTAACAGATAAATTAATGAAACAAAATAATCTCCCCTCTACTGATAAGTACATCGAACTCCTCCGCTTTACTACCGCAGGAAGTGTGGACGACGGAAAGTCTACCCTTATCGGCAGACTCCTCTATGACAGTAAATCCATTTTCCAGGATCAATACGATGCCATTGAGGAAATATCGAAACGAAGAGGAGAGGAAGGTATTAATCTTGCACTCCTTACGGATGGATTGAAAGCTGAGCGCGAGCAAGGCATCACGATCGATGTGGCCTATCGTTACTTTTCAACACCAAAGAGAAAATTCATCATCGCGGATACGCCTGGACACATACAGTATACGCGCAACATGGTGACGGGTGCGAGCACAGCCAATGTGGCATTGATCCTTATAGATGCAAGACAAGGTGTGCTTGAACAAACAAGAAGACATGCGATCATCGCAAGCTTGTTGCAGATTCCCCACCTCGTGGTTTGTATTAATAAGATGGACCTTGTGGAGTATAAGCAGGAAGTATATGATCAGATCCATGATGATTTCGAATCGTTTGCCAGCAAACTGGATGTGCATGATGTTAGTTTCATTCCCGTTTCAGCGCTGAAAGGTGATAACATTGTAGATCGTAGTGAGAATATGCCTTGGTACCAGGGATCCACGTTGTTGTACTACCTGGAGAATGTACACATCGCAAGTGATTACAATTTTATTGACTGCAGGTTTCCGGTGCAATATATCGTGCGGCCTTACAACGATGACTATCATGATTACAGAGGATATGCAGGAAGGATAGCAGGAGGGATTTTTAAAAGAGGAGATGAAGTGATGTTGCTTCCATCTGGATTTACGACAAAGATCAGCAAGATCGAAACGTACGATGGGGAGCTCGATGAAGCTTTTCCACCGATGAGTGTGACAATGCATATCGAAGATGATTTTGACATCAGCCGTGGTGACATGATCGTTCGTGTCAACAATGTTCCTCGCCAGGATCAGGAAGTAGATCTGATGATTTGCTGGTTTAATGAAAGGCCTTTGCAGGAAAAAGGGAAATATATTCTACGGCATTCTACAAAAGAAGCGCGCTGTATCATCCGCGAAGTCCGCTATCGTATGGATGTCAACACACTCCATAGAGATACGACCACCAGGCAGATCAACATGAATGATATCGCACGTATCTCTATTCGAAGCACGCTTCCGTTGTTTGTCGATGCATATAATAAGAACAGGATTACCGGCAGTGTCATTCTTGTAGATGAGGGCACGAATGAGACTGTTGCGGCAGGGATGGTTATCTAGCCTGGGCGAAGCCCATGGGCTTTTTTGGTTAAATGGGGAATTGTTTAAATGGTTAAGATAAAAGCAATGAGTTATATTTAATGACCCTGACATAGTCCGTGGTTTTTTGGTTAACTGTTTAACTGTTTAAATGGTTAGGTGAGGTGGCGAGTGTGAAAATTGTATTTGCACGTTTAATTGGAGTACACTAATTTTAAAGTTCACCATTTAAACTTCACCATTATGAAAACGTACTCATTTGAGAATCTTGATGTATGGCAGTGTTCCAGAAGATTTGCAGTGGCTATTTATTCAGTTACAAAAACTTTTCCCAGCGAAGAAAAATTTGGGATAGTGAGCCAGATGAGAAGAGCCGCTATCTCTATTTCCTCAAACCTCGCCGAAGGAAGTGCTAAACATACAGGGAAAGAAAAGGCAAAATTTACCGAAAATGCTTTTGGAAGCCTGATGGAACTTCTCAATCAGATTATTTTAAGCTTTGATCTGGAAT
>DASXWI010000591.1:0-10248 GCA_036503755.1 Saprospiraceae bacterium
GCACCAATTCGAATCAAGAGATCAAGTTGCTCGCGGCCGATATCCACGCGGCTCACAAAATCCTCCAGGCTCTGATAGGGTCCGTTGCGCTCGCGGTCTTCCATGATGCGGTGCGATACCGTACGTTCGAGTGACTGGATATGAATAAACCCCAGGTAGATCGTTGTGCCATAGATATGCGTGAGATTGAGACTGTGATTGACACATGGTGCTTGGATATCCGCACCACACATGCGTGCTTCGTGCACATAATATTCAGTCTGGTAAAAGCCGCCAAAGTTGTTGATCACCCCGACCATAAATTCCATCGGATAGTAGGTCTTGAGATACAAACTCTGAAAACTTTCTACAGCAAAACTCGCCGAGTGTGCTTTGCAAAACGAATAGCCTGAAAAACTTTCGACTTGTCGCCATACTTCAGTGATGAGTTTTTCCGGATAGCCACGCTCTCGACAGTTGCGCCAGAATTTCTCCATCAGTTTGCGAAATGTGTCTGATGTTTTTTTCTTACCCGTCATGATACGACGCAGGACATCCGACTCATCAAGATCGAGGCCAGCAAAATGATGGACGATCTTCATCACATCTTCCTGGTAGACCATAACGCCAAAGGTCTCGCCGAGATGCTCTGCAAAAACAGGGTGCAGGTATTCTACTTTCTCCGGTTCATGATAGCGTTTGATGTACTCGCGCATCATGCCACTCTTGGCGACACCCGGACGGATGATCGAACTCGCAGCAACAAGGTGGATATAGTTGTCGCAATGCAACTTGGTGAGCAGGCCGCGCATCGCGGGAGATTCGATATAAAAACAACCGATGCAATGACCGGAGTAAAGTTGTTGTTTGACGCGTTTGTCTTCTTTGATCGTGGCTACATCGTGGATGTCTATGGCTTTGCCTTGATTGAGGCGTACGAGGCTGACGGCATCTTTGATATGGCCGAGGCCGCGTTGGCTGAGCACATCATATTTGTGAAAACCGAGATCTTCCGCATGATACATATCGAAATGTGAAATCGGAAATCCTTTGGGCATCATCTGCAGTGCCGTATGATAGGTGATGGGACGTTCTGTCACCAACACACCTCCGGCATGTATGGAGAGATAGTTTGGAAAACGTTCGATCATTTCACCATAGCGAAAGATGTGTCGTGCATAGGGATGATGTTTGTCACTGGCTAGTGGAGCATCAACGATCGCATCGATATCTGCTTTTGGCAAACCAACTACCTTACCGAGTTCGCGAATGATGGAACGCCCTTTAAAGGTGTTGTATGTCGCGAGTAATGCCGTATGTCGATGCCCGTATCGTTTGAAAATATAATCCGTGACATCATCGCGTTCGTCCCATGAAAAGTCGATATCAAAATCCGGTGGTGAAGACCTGTGCGGATTGATAAAGCGTTCGAAGTAAAGATCGAGTTCGAGTGGATCGACATCGGTGATGCCGAGACAATAAGCTACTAATGAATTGGCACCACTGCCTCTTCCCACATGATGATAGCCTGCGGTCTGTGCATAACGGATGATATCCCAGGTGATGAGGAAGTATGGAGGAAATCCAAGTTGCCGGATCACCTTAAGTTCGCTTTCCATCCGCGCGTTGGCTTTGGTATTGGTCGTACCATATCTGCGGCGGCAACCTTCACGGGCAAGTTTGATGAGGAGTTGGTGATCATCGCGTTCGGAACCGGTGAAGGTCTGGCGATTGTTGCTATTGCCGCAGGGAAGTTCGGCTTCGCAATGATAAAGCAAGGCTTCTGTATTCCGGAGGATCTGGGGATAAGCGCGGAAGGCGTTGTCGATGTATTCGCGGCTCACCCATTGCTCACTGTCACTTGCGCTGTCACCTGGGTCAAGCTGGCCGAGCATGATATTGAGGTCCACGCAGCGCATGAGCTTATGGACTTTATAGCCGGTCTCGTCAGCATAAGTGATGGGTTGCCACACGACGAGGCGGTCGAGGTGGCCGCGGAGGATAGAGGAATAGAGTCCATTGACTTCAGAAGGCATGATGCCGATGTATTCATATGGGCGGAGGTCAGCCGGGATGTAGCTGTTGGGACGGTAGATGATATAGACATGCTCCATTTCGGGGGGTCTTTGGGGCAGCGGGATGCCGTCGAGGGAACAGGCGGTGAGGAGTTCGCAGAGTTCGCGCCAACCTTCGGCATTACGGGCGAGACCAGTGTATAGATAACCACCGACCGGTGTGTCATCTGCCTGGTCCCTGAGCGTAGTTAAAGGAGATGTGGAGCGAAACTCAATACCCAGTACGGGTTTGATATCACGTTTCCGGCATTCCTCGATCCATCCGACGGCGCAGGAGGTATTGTTGATATCGGTCAGGGCCAGGGACGTAATACCCCTCCTGGAGGCGCCTTCCGCCAATTGTTCTGGCGAGAGGGTACCGTATTTGAAGGAGTAGTAGGTGTGGCAGTTGAGAAACATGGGAGGGTAAAGATAAAGGAATTGACTGTTTTTTAGTCATTATATGACTATTTATAAGTCAATATGGAAGAAAGTGAGAAAGTAAGACAGTGAGAGGGGAAGAAAAAACAAAGAATAAAGAACAAGGAACATCGAACTAAGAAGGAAGTAAGAAGGTGTCCCTACATTTGGAAGATGAGACTTGTTCTTTTGATCGTATTGCTTCCGGTGATAATGAGCGCGCAAAATAATCCGGTGGAATTGGGGGATGTGCACTGGCTGCGATCGTTTGATGAAGCGCAGGGGAGAAGCAAAAAAGAAGGAAAACCCATCCTTATCCTGTTCCAGGAAATACCGGGTTGCGAGACATGCAAAAATTATGGAAGTAAAGTGTTAACACAACCCCTGATCGTTGAAGCGATGGAGACGGAATTTATTCCCCTCGCAATACACAACAATAAAGGTGGACATGATGCAGAGATATTAAGACGATTTAATGAAGCATCATGGAACAACCCGGTAGTGCATATAGTCGACAGTGAAGGATCGAACGTTGTTCCGAAACTAAGTGGTAATTATACAATAGCAGGAATCAGTACGCTGATGACAAACGCATTGATTAAACAAAACGGGAAAGCACCGGTATATCTCCAATTGCTCACCGATGAATTGACCGCCCAACAGAAAGGAACTGCCAAAGCTACTTACTCCATGTATTGTTTCTGGACGGGTGAAGCGTTGTTTGGAAAACTAAATGGTGTTGTCAAAACAACTGCAGGTTTTGAAGGTGGCAAAGAAGTGGTATTGGTTGAATTTAATCCTGCTGTCATTTCAAAAACGGAGTTGGATAAGATCGCACAAAATCAAAAGTGTAGTGTTTCTATTGGAGGAAGTTTCAGGCCTGATGCAACACCTAAATATTATTTATCCAACAGCACCTATAAAAACATCCCCATGACGGAAATCCAAAAGTGTAGAGTGAACAGTGCGTTGGGTGAAGGGCAGGATCCAAAGATGTTTCTGTCGGAGAGGCAGATTGCAATGCTTGACGCTACTTCGAAGAAGTGAGAGGGAAGTGAGCAGTGAACAGTGAGCAACTTTAATATATAAAGGTGTGAGCTATGCTCACACCTTTTACTTTTTACTCACGATTGACGATTGACGACTCACGTTAAGAATTGCTAACTGCTAGTTTCTACTACTAACTCTTTTGTTGTGTTGTTTTTTCCTGAACGATTTGAATCATCGTTTTGATCTCTTCAACAAGTTCATCATTATTTCCGCTATACCCTACGGCAGTGAAGTGGATCTTTTGATCAGGGCCAATAACAAACTTAGTTGGGATTCCACTTACCTTATAGTCAACAACCACTTTCTTTTCCATATCCATCAATACATGGAAAGGATAATTGTTGGATTTGATAAAGTCATCTACTCTTCCCTGGATATTTTCGCCATTCTCCCATGTGTCAACAAAGAGGAAAACCACATTTTGATCTGAGGCATAATGTTCAACAGCTTTTTTCATTCCAGGGAAACTGGCCTTGCATGGCCCGCACCAGGTAGCCCAGAAATCAAGGACGATTGTTTTGCCTTTGTAATCCGAAAGATTTACCTGTTTCCCGCTAAGGTCCTTGAGGGTGAAAGCCGGGGCGTCGGTTGACTCCCACATTTTCATAATAGTAGAAACGCGTAGTGCTGTCGCCTGGTTTTCGAGTTGTTGTGCGTACTGGCTGTAGAGTTGATCTTGGGTAGCCGTCTTTGTCCAATGGTTTTTATGGATCTCTTTGACTTTTGCAGTGGCTTTCCCTGTGACGATAATCTGATCCATAAATTTCTCAAGATCCTTGGTACGTCCTGCCTTTTCAAGGTATATGGCATAACGTTCATTCATTTCACCATCCTCAAAATGGTTGTTGACTACAGAAAAAGATTGATGTGTAATGGCTTCATCATATTTACCTTGCTTGTAAAGGAGCAAAGCATACGTATCCCCATACATGCCTCTGGAATCTTCCATAACGGTGGCCCATTCTTTTTTCGTCACACCAGTAGGTAATGGATTGTCTGTTGACAAAAGACTCATTGATGTCGCTGAGAGGCTGGAGGCTATGTCAAGATTGATCGGTTGAGCATCAATGCTTTCACCGGAAAGCTTCCATGCATAGTTGTTACATGCTCCAGCGCGAGCCATAGGGTCGTTCATTTGGTCAACATAAACTTTGACATTCGCCCAATCTTCCTTCTTTCCATAATCCTGGGCAATCGTTGCCGTCATCTGATCATGAATCTTTATGTTTTCCTTTGTCACCGGGTATTTAGTCTTAAACTGCTCGCGGATTTTAATTCTGTCTTCAGGTGTAGTGGCTTTTGTAAATGTCATCAGCATTTCTTCTTGTGCGAAGATTGACTTAGGATACTTTTTATCCAGTGTCTTTTTCATCGACATATAAAGCGTACTGTCTCCCATATCCTTGGCAGCTCTTGTCGCTTGTACCAACATGGTTTCAGTAGAGTTATTTGGTTTGTCAGCGATTCCTTCAACATGCGCTTTCAATTTATTAAGATCCTCTGTTGCTTCAGTCCTTTTGGCGATAACATAATACGCCCTGAATACTTCCGGTTCATTGAGCCACTGTGGGTATGCTTGCACAGCTTCCTGAAATGAAGCTAAGATGGCTGCATCATCTGGTGTAATAGCCATCATCCGCGCATAGATTGTAGAAGCAAGGGCTTCTTCAACAAGTCCTGCCTTTGGAAGTGCCTTTGCATTTTTTACATATTGCTGATCCCCTGAACCTATCTGGTTGTATGCATTTTTGAGTACCACCCGAATCCAGCTGACATGATCATGGATAGCTACCGAGAGATTGACCTGGTTTGGATCTGCCATAGGAATGATTCCTACATCACTCACAGTCAAAGTGGTTCCATCAAAAAAGTAAGCAACGGCATGTAATGGAGTTTCCTCAATAGGGACATCTGTCACCTGGATCATTACGGTTTGTCCTGCTTCAGGTTCACGGTCCCATGTCCATGTTTGGGATGACATGGTACCAGCTATTAAAAGGGCAGACAGGAACAAGGTTATTGTTTTCATGATTTTCATATTTAGGTTAAATATAGGGAGAAAAGCAAAAGGCATGGGGCATGGGGAATAAGGAATAAAGAATAAAGAATAAGGAATAAGGAATAAGGAATAAGGAATAAGGAAATTAAAATCACAAAGCTTAATTTACCTTTTAATTTATCACTCCCATACCAATCACGATTAACATTATACGTTTACCATATACCATTTACCCCATTTAAACAATTAACCATTTAACCACTTAACCATTTCCCATGACTAGTACTATCGAAATAAGTCTCTACCCGCTCCGCAATGATTACCCAGACCATGTCATCCGATTCCTTTCAAAGCTAAAGACACTTCCAGATGTAGAAATCAATACCAATGGCATGAGCACTATCATCATCGGAGAGTATGCTGGAATGTGGAAAAACCTTGGTGATTTGATGGAAGAAGAGATGGCATCGGGGTCCTCACTTTTTGTGATGAAGGTAGCACCGGGGAGAAGGGAATACGTTTGACGAAAACTGTGTTTTCGTTTTGGGCAGAAGGGCAGAAAGGTAAAAAGGCGGAATCAAATGAAAAATGAAGAATGAAAAGTGAAGAGTGAAAAACAAGGCTGAGGCGAAGGCGAAGGAGCAAGGGAGCAAAGGAGCAAGTGATAAGCAGTATACATTCAAGTCTCAAACGCTCTGCAATTGACCCAAGCTCACACTCACACCTCTTACTGTCTCACTGTCTTACTTTCTCACTGTCTTACGATGATGCTATTCTGAGTATCTGAGCCACTTGATCATTTCCTTTATCGTAGCTTTCTTTCCATACATCAATATACCTACCCTGTAGATGCGGCTGGTGATCCAGATAAAAAACCAAACTGTTGCGAGCATCAAAACAATGGAAAGTACGATCTGCCACCACGGTGGATCAAAAGCAAGTCTCGCCGGCATAATGATAGGTGAGAAAAGTGGAAACAAGGAAGCAAAGACAGCAAGACTTCCATTTGGATTGGAAAGTACAGGGAACAACATATAAAAGGCAATCAATACGACTATCACTATTGGCAGCATAAGTTGCTGGCCTTCACCCATGTCTTCGTTGATTGCTGAACCCATAGCGGCAAACAAGGAACTGTAGATAAAATATCCGCCGAGAAAAAAGATGATAAACACCGGAAGAATCAGCCACCATTTGAGATTGAAAATCGCGGCGATCACTTGCTGACCCGAGAAATCATCAAATGATTCCTGATCCACCTGGGTCACATTGCCCATTTCGGATAGATGGCCTGGTTCTACTCCAGGAAGAAATAATGTAACAATGGATAAAACAATTGGAATCAAAATAGCCCACAGACCTAATTGTGTCAGCCCTACTCCACCGACACCGATGAGCTTACCCATCATCAGTTGAATTGGCCGGACGGAACTCACCATCACTTCCACGATACGACTGAGTTTTTCTTCCATGACACTTCGCATCACCATGCTTCCATAGATAAAAATGACCAGGTACATCATAAAGCCCATGAGGCCTCCAAGTATAGTACCGATGATGATATTCAACTTTCCAGCAGCAGCGGAACTACCTGGGTCATCCGGATCCATTGCACCGTTTTCGAGGTTTACATCCGCCCGAAATGAATCAAGTAATTTCTGATCTATGTTTGATTTACGCATCCTGTATGTCTCGACCTGGTCACTGATCCTGGATTCGATGGATTCGAGTAACATCAGGGATGGTTTTTCACGGCTGTAATAGGAAGCGGACATCCGCATCGTTGCAGTATCTTTCAAGGCCGGGATATAAACAAATACATCAAAGCCTAACGAGCCATAATCTTCCTTTAATACATCAAGCGGCTTGTCTGAAAACGTATATGGAAAGTCTTTATCCTCTGTGGCCATCTGGCTAATGATACCTGTATCATCTTTGATGAGCACACGCTGATCATTTTTACTGCCTTCATTCATGATCAGTCCGACCAAGATGGAAAAAACAGCAATGCCCAATGGGGTAAGCAAAGTGACCAGGATAAAGGACTTCTTCATCACCCGGCTCATATATTCCCGCTTGGCAACAATCCAGATCTTACTACTCATGGCTAACTCCTTTTACCTGGCTGATAAAAATTTCATTGATCGATGGCAGGATTTCATGAAAAGAATGGATCTCACATCCTGACTGTATAAGGAACTGCAAAAGATGATTCGGTGTATCCTGATTAGGTAAGCGAAATGTAGCAGTATGATCCTCTTTTTTCACAAGTTCAAGTCCGCCGCTAAAGGTCAATGGTAATTCTCCTTTATAACTTACTTTGAATAGATTTTCTTTGTAGGTGTTGCGGATATCTTTCACATTGCCCATCAGGATGTTTTTACCCCGGTGGATCAGGATGATATTTTCACACATCTCTTCGACTTGTTCCATTCGGTGGGTTGAAAACAAAATCGTTACCCCTTGATCACGCAACCTGTAAATTTCTTCCTGGATCATATTGGAATTGATCGGATCCAGGCCAGTGAAAGGTTCGTCAAGAATAATTAACATCGGATCATGCACGATGGTCGCGATAAACTGAATCTTCTGCTGCATCCCTTTGGACAGTTCTTCCACTTTTTTATGCCACCAGTCAAGCGCTTCAAAGCGATCGAGCATGATTTTGCATTTTTTTGCAGCTTCATGAGCAGAAAGACCTTTGAGTTGAGCGAGGTAGACAAGGTGATCACCGACTTTCATTTTTTTATACAGCCCTCTCTCTTCAGGCAGGTATCCCATTTGTGCAGGATGGGTACGGTTGAGTAACTGATCATTAAAATAAACACTGCCGCTATCGGGTCCGGTGATTGTGGTGATGATCCGAATGGTTGAGGTTTTGCCAGCGCCATTTGGGCCGAGCATCCCGAAAATAGTACCGGGTTCCACCTGGAAGCTCACTTCATCAACAGCTACAAAGTCTTTGTAGCGCTTGGTCACTTTATCGAGTCTGAGGATGGCCATATGTGGGGATAAAGATGGGAAATTTTAGCTGTCGGCTATCAGCTGTCAGCTGTCAGTTTTTGGGTTTATGAGTTTATAGGTTTATAGGATTAAAAGGTTATGGCCTGGAAAATTACTCTACCTTTCCCTCTGCCCTCTGCTCTCTGCTTTTATTCTGGGGCGAGTTTGATTCGAAGACCGTCGATGTTTTCGTTGACGCGGATCTGGCAACAGAGACGACTGTTAGATGAGGTCGAATGAAGTTTGTCCAGCATCTCTTCTTCTTCGTCGGATGGACTGGGAAGATCGTGATCGCTCAGGACATACACATGACAACTACCACACAAAGCAATACCACCGCAAGTGCCCTCGATAGGCAATTCATTTGCCTTGCAGGCTTCCATGACATTGAGGCCGATGTCAGGGGGAATTCTGAGGGTATGGATTTGACCATCGCGGTCGAGGACCTCGATGAATACTAAAACTTCTTCCTGTGCTTGTTCCAATCGTTGTAAGAATTGAGGGCGTAAAAATAAGGATTTGAAAATGGTCCTCCCTGGTACAGGTTTATTTTATGGAATAAACTTCGCTCCAGGCATTCCCGGATTGAAATCTCTCCATCAGTTGATAATTTGGATTCTTCTTTACGTTTTCGTATTTCCCTTCATCCAGTTCTATGCAGGAAAATATCAGGATCTCATCGCTTTCCTGGATTTCGCCTTCATAAGCAACATTTGCAAAACGCTTTTCCGATAAATAGCCAATATCCGGATTGGTTAAGTTTTGCTGCATTAAAAAGTGAGTATATATCCTTCTTTCAAACCAATCTTTTTGCTCACAATACACAATAGCATTTTGATGGACCCTTACTGCATTTGTGTAATTGATGCTGGCATCATCGTGCCATAGTTTGTGCCTGTAATTGTATATCATCGAAAAAGCAAAATTGATGACAAGAAAAACAGGTAATACAAAAGAAAAAGAAGGTTTTGTTTCAAATAGTTTATGCAATACAATCAAGAGGAGCAGAATGAATACTGGATAGGATGGTAACAAATATCTAATCATCAAAAAATTAACAAGGGTGAATCCAAAAAACAATAACAAAATCACGAAAGAAAGCCTGATGAACTGCTTTTCAAAGCCTGTATAGTTGAACGCGTTCCATGTAAAAGTTATGAGGGCGCATAGAAATAGAAGTATGCTGATCGTATTTCCAGCAATCAACAGGAGCACCATGGACCCAAATAGGAAAATGAGATGAATCAAATATTTATCACGATGATCCATAAAACTTTTCAGGATAATCAATATTCCTGCGCCAACCAACATGCTTCTTCGTCCCTGGTCTATAAATAAGTGTTTTAAAATAATGCCAAACTTTGACCACAACGTATCTGCGGAGATATTGGCTAAATCTACATGGAGTGGGTAGAAAAACCAACCAAGTGAGATTTTCTGCCAGGTATAGAATACCAGGGCTGGCCATATTGAAAGGTATACCCACCAGGCGTCTCGCTTCACAGACCGGGTGCTCAGGACATGATACAATATAATAGCTGCAGAAATCACCACACCGGTTTCTTTGGTTAAACACAACAAACCCGTGAAAAACAAGAATCTCCATTTTCGTTTTAATACATAATTCCGGATGCTCTCGATCAATAGAAGCGTCAATACTACTTCCGGCAAAACAAAGGAGGATTGCACATAAAAGGTTTCTTGAAAAAGGAGAAGGGTTGCCGCCAGTAATGACCATCCAGG
>DASXWI010000592.1:0-2555 GCA_036503755.1 Saprospiraceae bacterium
CATTCTTCACTTTTCACTCTTCCATGGCTCTCACGACTGTCGACTGACGACTGACGAAATACTCACCGCTCACTGTTCACTGCTCACCGCTCACTGTTCACTGCTCACCGCTCACTATCTCACTGCTCACAACTCACAGCTCACAGCTCACTGTCTCACACTAATGCTAAGCCCATCCCTAATCGTCAGCATCAGCACCTTGACCCTGGGATCCCGATGCAACATCTCATTATATCGGTGTATCACCCTCGCATCTACATCATTTGGCTCATAAACAACCTTGCCACTCCACAAGACATTATCAGACAAGATTAATCCTCCGGGCCGAACACGATCAATGACCGCTTCGTAGTAATCAGGATATTCTTGTTTATTCGCGTCTATAAAAACGACATCCCAGGTCTCAGGTCGTTGCGAAATGATTTCTTGAGCTTTTCCGAAAAGTGATTCTACACGATCTTCTATTCCAGCTAAAGCCAAATGTTTTTTGATCAGAAAAGTGTATTCAGGATTGGCCTCAATCGTGACGACTTTACTTTCTTCAGAAGAGTAGAGGCCCCTGGCAAGGCATATGGTTCCATACCCGGTAAATGTTCCGATTTCTAGAACATGTTTTGCTTGAGCCAGGGAAGTAAGCAACGTTAGAAATGCACCCTGGACTCGTCCACTCAGCATCTGTGGCGCAATGGTATGCAAATGCGTGGATCGCTCCACTTCATTAAGTATAGTATCCTGGACGTTACTGTAGTCGTCCGTATATTTTAAGATTTCAGCTGCGAGCATAACGGTATTGCCAGATTGGATGAATAATAACTGATGCAAGAATAATAGATGCACCAATATAAAAGGAGGTGGAAAGTTCTTTGTGATCTTTGAGAATCAAAAAGGCCATCAGGATACCATACACAGGTTCGAGATTGATCACCATGATGGAGTCAAATGCAGTTATATGCCGCACCGCCCGGGTGCACAATACCCAGGCGACACAAGTGCATACCAGTCCGAGAATAAGTAAGTATATGATATCCTGTTTTTGAGGCCAGAATTGTTCTAACCCGAAGATTAGTTTTTCTCCGCTAAGCCAAATGCACATCGTCACCCATGCTCCCATCATCTGCATCATTGTCATATGTTCGGGGTCAACAGCATTGATCCATTTTTTTTCATAACTCGAAAAAATAGCGAGAAGCAAAGCGGAAATCAAACCTAAAATAATGCCAAGCAATATATCGCCTTCAGCTTTGCCTGCGATCAAAGCAATACCCGGAATGACCATGAGTCCGAATATTATTTCATGCTTTTCCCGAGGACGATTTGTCACCCATGGTTCAATCCATGCAGTGAACAAAGAAATGGTGGCAAAGCAGATGAGCGCTGTTGATGCATTGGCTAGTTTGATAGATCCAAAAAAACAAATCCAGTGTATGGCTACCATTCCTCCTAGCAGATATAATTTTCGTTGTGAGCTCAGCCATTCCGGCTTGAACTTTCCTGTCATGAAGAGGAAAATCATCAAGCCTGCGCTGGCAATCAATGTCCTCCACCACACTAAAACACTGGCTGACAAGGAGATCAGGTCGCCGAGGATGGCTGTCCCTGCTAGCAAAATCACCGCGATATGAAGATCGATATAAGCCCTTTTTAAACTCACCCCGGGATTTGTTGTTATCTTTGCACAAGTATACACAAATAGACACGTACTGTCCTTTCATAAACCAATCTGCTAAACATGCCCATCCGTATCGGGGATAAAGCCCCTGAATTCGCACTCTATTCTTCCGAAAAGCAATTAATCCGTCTTTCCGATTATAAAGGAAAAAATGTTGTATTGCTTTTTTTTCCACTGGCCTTCACCAGTACATGTACAAAAGAATTGTGTGCTACCCGCGATGAGATGGATGTTTATAATGCATTGGATACGGAAGTACTGGGAATCTCTGTCGATACGCTACAAAGTCTCGCACGTTATAAACAAGACAACCAGTTTAATTTTATATTGTTATCTGATTTTAATAAGGATACGATCAGGGCGTATGATGTGATGTATGAGGAATTTGGACACAATATGCGAGGCGTCGGAAAACGTGCTGTTTTTGTGATCGATGGGGAAGGATTTGTTCGGCATGTAGAAGTGCTCGAGAATGCAGGAATTATTCCGGATTTTGCGGAAGTTCAAAAATCACTTCGTACCTTACAGTTAGTCCCAGGCAAGCTATAAATTTTATCACCATTAATAAACATATCTCCCATGATGTACGATAGCCTTTCAAAAGAACAAGAGGATATTTTGGTTGATGAGTTGACCACAGATGGTGAACAAACCCAACTTGTCGTCCTCAATGATGACTACAACACATTCGATTGGGTGATCGAGTGTTTTATGGAAGTACTTAACCATACCAGCGAGCAATCTGAGCAGTTAGCATGGATCGTGCATACCAAAGGCAGAGCCAGTGTAAAACTCGGTCCGTTTGAAGAGTTAAAACCGTTGAAAGACGCACTAACTGATCGCGGGCTCAATGCCATCATCGAGCATGAAAAGGTAAACAGATGAT
>DASXWI010000593.1:0-5799 GCA_036503755.1 Saprospiraceae bacterium
GAAGCCCGGGATTATACTCCACAACAAGTAGCTATGGACTCTGCTGTGGCTCTTGGGCTCGCTGATATGCCGATTTATTTTTCAGTTTTTGGTTGGTCGCCGGACGGAAATATTGCCAATATCGATTATGAAGTAAAAGAACTCGATCCTAGTGATAATCGGATATTTTTTGGAAATCAAATAGTACCGGTAGTCAGGATTGTTATTAACGAAGATATTATCATAGATGGGATTACTTCACTGCCTTCGGACCAAATTATCTCTGTCTTTCCCAACCCGGCCACTGATGACATCTCTGTTCTAATGGAATTTACAAATAATGTACAGGATGTCCATATTAGTTTGATCAACAACACAGGCCAGGTTGTACATTCGAAATCGATTTCTTCAACTGTTCTTAACCAGATTGAATCCTTCGATGTATCGACATTTACTTCCGGCTCCTACCACATGAGAGTCCAAACCTCTGAAGGGGAAAGGTCCATTCCTGTTGTCATTCTTTATTAGGCAACCACTTACAGCCATTCTTTCTTAAACATTAACCCATTACCGATAACCTCTTAATCTGTTAACCAGGTACTGAGACTGGAGACGTAAGACCATAGACTTGAGACTCATGATGCCCGGAAAATCATGGTCATTGAATTAACATTTAACCATTTACCTTTAACCACTTAATCAGTTAACCACGGGCTGAGACTTGAGACGTCAGTCGATAGACTCGAGACTCATGATGGCCGGCAAATCAAGTCTATTTAATTACCATTTAACATTTACCATTTAACCGATTACACATTTAACCAATTAACCAAAGATTTACCACATTTACCATTTAACAATTACCATTTAACCATTTCCCCTGTTACCCAATTAAACAAATCCTGCAATGCTGCGCTTCGACTCCCTTTCCGCCCGCGAATGGCCTGATCCAAAAACGACCAAGCCTCATATCCTCCCTATTTATGCCACGTCTTCTTATTCCTTTGATGACATAGAACAAGGTATGCGGATATTTGCTGCGAAAGAGCAAGGCCATACGTACAGCCGATATAGTAATCCCACAGTTGATGCCGTAGCTTCAAAAATTGCTGCACTCGAAACTTTCGGGAGCTCAATCGAAGCATCAGCTGTCATGACTAACTCTGGCATGTCTGCCATTCATGTCCTGGTCTCTGGCTTATTAAAAACCGGTGACAAACTGCTTACTCAACCAAACATCTATGGTGGCACTACTGAGCTGTTTCATAAAATGAGTAACGGTTGGGGTATTGAAGTTATTTATGCTGACCTCAACAACGCAGATGAAGTAGATGCTTTGCTTAAAGCTGATCCTCAAATTAAATTAATCTATCTTGAAACACCGGCAAACCCTACCCTTGCGTGCATCGATATAGAAGCATTAGCGAAAGTCGCATCCTCACACAATAGATGGACGGCAATCGATAATACTTTTGCAACACCTTACCTGCAACAACCCTTGCTGCTTGGGGTAGATTTTGTAATCCACTCCACTACCAAATTCCTGAATGGACACGGTAATAGTATTGCTGGTATGGTGATAGGGCGCGATGAAGAATTATTCAAAAAACATATCTGGAACACCATGAAACTCACCGGTGCCAATTGCAGCCCTTTTGAAGCCTGGCTTGTATACCAAGGGGTCAAGACCTTACCTCTACGAATGCAAAGACATTCTTCCAATGCAATGACTATTGCCACTACCCTTTCCAATCATCCTAAAGTTTCTAGAGTAAATTATCCTGGACTAGCATCACACCCTGATCATGCGGTTGCTAAAAAACAAATGAGAGCTTTTGGTGGCATGATGAGTTTCGAATTGTCCGGAGGACTCGATGCAGCCATAAGCGCTATGAACAAAATGAAATTTTGTTCCCTTGCTCCTACACTAGGTGATATCGACACCTTGATACTACATCCAGCTTCTTCCTCACATCTGAAAGTCGATCCTGAAGTCAGGAAAAAGGCTGGGATTTCTGATGGCTTGATCCGTGTTTCTGTAGGGATTGAGGATGTGCAGGATATTTTGGATGATCTGTTGCAGGCTATCTGATAGCTATCAGCTATCAGCTGTCAGCTATCAGGAAAAAGCTACCACTTTACAGAAGCCCCTTTCGTCTCACGACTGACGACTCACGATTCCACACTCACACCTCTCTTACTCTCTTACTCTCTAACTTTCTTACTGTCTTACTGTCTTACACCAAGTTCTATAACCGCCATCTCCTTCACCTTGTCCCCGTCAATGGCAAACCTGACCATCGTCCTGACCTTTTGAAATCCAACTTTTCCACAAGCTCCGGGATTAATATGTAGTAGGCATAATTGTTTATCATAAATGACTTTTAGGATATGACTATGACCACAAACAAAAATGTCCGGCTTTTCTTTCAGCAGTAATTGTTTGATGGTAGATGGATAATGACCCGGATAACCACCGATATGAGTCATGAGTATTTTCATTTGTTCTACTTGCCACACAAGTGTTTGCGGAGCTATCAATCGAATCTCTCTGCCATCAATATTACCATAAACGATCTTAAGTGATTTGCCCATCGATTGCAATTGGTGTACTACATCCTCATTTCCTACATCACCTGCATGCCATATCTCATCACATACGGAGAGTAGAGGCAGGAGTTCAGGATCAAGAAAACTATGGGTGTCCGACAACAAACCAATCCTTACCATTCATCAGGAATATCAAGGCAAACCTTTCCGAACTGTTCTCCACCGGCGATGACTGCCATAGCATCATTTGCATCCAGCAATGTAAATACATGACTGATAATGGGCCTGATCTTATGGAGATTGACAAAATCAAGCATATCCCGGAAATCCCATGGGGATCCCATTGTTGAACCCAAAACGTCCAATTGTTTCCAGAAAATTCGTTGTGGGCTCAGATCATCTATATTTCCACGGGTTCCACCATAAATCACCATCCGGCCACGATTACTCATCAATGGGACAATCTTTGAAAACTCTGCTCCACCTGCACCATCGATTACAAGATCAAAACGGCCATTTACTTTTTCAGCCAATTCTTTTTCCCAATTTGGACGAGTATAATTACCGCCGCCAATAGCTCCATGCTGAATGGCTAAGTCGATTTTATTGTCTGACGAACTGGTTACCCAAACTTCCATTCCATGAGCCACTCCAAAAAGCAAAGCCATGGTTGCAACACCACCTCCAATGCCGGTGATTAGCATTCTTTCTCCTGGTTTTGCTTTTCCCCTTGTCATCATGGCTCTAAAAGCAGTCACACCACAGACTGGAAGTGCCGCAGCCTCGACCCAGGACAGATGGGCCGGCTTATCATACAAATTACCCTCAGGCACTTTGACGAGGTCTGAAAAAGTACCATAATCAGGCATCCCTAAAATCCTGAAATCCGGGCTAAAATGGTCAGGATTACTTCCCCAATCCAGGGACGGATCGATGATAACTTCCCTGCCATCTACCAACCCAGCCCCATCGCTTCCAGGTACTAAGGGAAATGCCAGGCCGGGATACTTTCCTTTGGTAATCCAGTAATCTCTTTTATTGAGAGCTGCTGCCCGTAAACGCACAAAGACCTCGCCCTCAGCAGGCAAAGTCGGATTGATGTCAGCAGGCTCTAAGGGCATATCAAGCCCAAAAAGGATCATAGAACTCATATACTGATGGATAGGTGAAGTAGCTTCAAAAGCATCGAACATAAAGATATTGGTATCTTGTATATGTGGCTAATACTTAGCCACTTTTGCATAGCTTTGTCCATAGAAAAAAAGTTGTTTATGACCAGACTATTCCTCTTCATTGTCCTTCTCCTGAATGTATTCTTGCCCTCAGCAAAGGCTCAATCTTGTGAGATAACATCCGTGACAGCAATAGCGCTACCGTGCCAGGGAAATAATTTCCTGGTCAACGTTGATCTCGATGTGACAAATCCTACAAGTCCAGGTTTCACGCTTGCAGGGAATGGTGTCATCTATGGTACTTATCTCTATTCAGACCTTCCAGTGACTGTTGGGCCACTGTTGGGTGATGATGAGTCTGAATATGAATTTATAGCCTGGGATGTTGAAAATGCAGATTGTCAGCAATACACTACCCTCAATGCTGAAAATTGTGGCCCGATTTGTTCGATCAGCAATTTCGATCTGGAGTTCGTGTCTTGCATGGGCAGCCAGAGTGCTATAGTCGTTTTTGATTTTGATTTTGTAAATCCTGCTAGTGCAGCTTTTGATTTATATGACGAGGAAGGAGAATTGATCGATAGCTATTTGTATGCAAGCCTGCCTGTCACCGATCCCTTTTTCCCTATAAATGGTGCAAGCCCAATTGTGGTTACCGTATGCGACCAGGGAGATAATGAATGTTGTGAAACATTTACGTTAGAGGCTATTGATTGCACCCCAAACAACTGTGAAATTTTCAATGTAAATGTAGATCCTCAGTGCACAGGCTCAAACTTCCTGGTTCATATTGATTTCGAAATAGACAATCCGGCTTCCGATAGCTTTTCACTTACAGGCAATACATTGAATTATGGAACATTTGCTTATTCTGAACTCCCTGTTACAGTTGGGCCGCTAAATGGAAGCAGTAACATCATGTGGGAATTTAACATTGTGGACTCCGAACTCCCTTCCTGCAATACAGAGTACCTGCTGGGCATATATCATTGTCCTCCCCCTTGCGATGTGCAATCCATGGAGGCTCTTGCTTTAGAGTGCAATGGCAATGAAGCCTACTCGTTGTTGATCGGCATGGAAATCGAAGGAGAAGGAGACAATGGATTTGCTGTATTCTCTGAGACAGCATACTATGGAAGTTATGGGTACAACCAGTTGCCACTTACCATTCCTGCCTTTGAAGGATCAGGAGAGTTTGTTGATGTAGTTTCGGTTTGCGATAATGAGAATCTTGGTTGCTGCGCTACAACTCCGTTTGAAGCGTTGCTTTGTGCAGGATGTCTCATATATAATCTGACTGCCACCCCATTGCCTTGTAATGATGAGGACGAAATCTTTGTTCAGATCGATTTCGACTTTCAGAATGTATCCACC
This sequence comes from Saprospiraceae bacterium, assembly GCA_036503755.1. Classification (GTDB taxonomy): domain Bacteria; phylum Bacteroidota; class Bacteroidia; order Chitinophagales; family Saprospiraceae; genus Opimibacter. The sequence continues at coordinate 5,076 of DASXWI010000593.1, forward strand.
GAAGGATTTGAAGTAACAGGCAATGGAAATAATTATGGTGAATTCACGTACGAAGAACTTCCTATCCAGGTAGGCCCATTCGTTGGAGATGGAACACAGTATTTTGAATTTGTTATCACTGATCTTACAAGCCCGCTTTGTTTTGAAGCGGTTGAAATGGGATTTATTGATTGTGATACGATTTGTGAATTAACCAACCTGACAGTGGAAACAGGTGAATGTACCGGTAACAACATGTATGTGCTACATGTAGATTTCGATTACCAGGGAGTCACCGGTGTGGGTTTCGATTTGTATGCCAATGATGTGCTCTTTGGATTTTATCAATATGAAGACCTGCCATTGACGATTGAGGATTTTCCATCCAATGGAACAGGTACTGACAATATCAGGGTTTGTGAAAATGATGCTCCACTTTGCTGTGCTGAGGTAGATTTTGACTCACCGGATTGTGCATGTTCAATTTTTGACCTTACTGCAGAGAATCTCGGATGCAATAGTGACAGCACTTTTGCTGTTTCCCTTGAATTCTTTTACGAAAATCTGCCTGGTAATTCAGTAGACGTCTTCCTCGATGGTGTGCCTATTGGCTTTTTTGGAATTGATGAAATTCCTCTGGTGGTAAATATACCTGAAGGGGACGGAACTGGTGTTATTTCAGTATGTGCCAATGACCTTAATAATAGTTGTGATGAAGTGGTCATAGAATTATTGATTTGTGAAA
>DASXWI010000594.1:0-1804 GCA_036503755.1 Saprospiraceae bacterium
TGAATAGAATGAAAAAGCTAATGTATGGCTTGGCACTCATGGTCTGCGTAGTCATGCTGCCAACAGCTTGTAAAGACGATGGCGATTTTTCGCTTCAGCGTCTTCTGAAATCCAACCATGATCTGTTGCCATCAAAAATTATAAGAAATGGTGCAACACTTTTAGAGTTGACCTTTGACACCGAAGGTAAATTGATTCGCGTAAATAATTATACCTTCGGTGAGTACTCAGGGTTTACGCAGTACGAATACAATGAGCAGGGGATACTGGAAGGGCTCCGATACAATGCTTACAACAACAACTCTATCTTTACGAGAACTGTATTTACAGTGGATGACTTTGGCCGGATACAGGAGTGCGAAACATATTCCTATTTCTATGATGACATCTACGATCTCACATTCGATTATGACATCCGCAACCGCTTAACGAGCAGGCAACTTCGTTATGAAGGCGAACCGATCTCACATATTTTTAACTATACTTATGATGATGATCATGACCTGTACATCGAAAGCGAAAAAGTATATCATCCAAACGAGCCATCGGAGTACCGTATTCATACGGAATATACACCTGGTAATAAGCCCCTGCCTGATCATTGGAAAAACCTGGTTCCGCTCCTGAATGCAGCAGGTGTTATGGAGGATGTGCTGGACATGTTTTATATCAGCAGCCGCGAGACTTTTTTTAATAGCGATGGCGGAATTTCATACGATGTGGGTATGACTGCCGGTGAAAGAAAATTTAACTCAGCAGGCTATCTGACCAGACAGGTTTTGACTTTCAAAGACTTAAAGGATGTAGAGGATCCTGAAAGCATGGTAGAAATGAGGTATGAATACACACAATAATCGGTAGCCAGAAAAGGCCCATGCAAAGCCTGCCGTAACTTCGATCTATTATTAGCCAGCAGATGAAATATTTGCAGATAGGGATGGTGGTATGGTTGATGCAATTTCCTGCACTCTCTGCGCAGGATTTATCTTTTTTTCATCTGGATAAAAGTGATGGACTAAGCGACAACACCATTACGAGCGTGGTATCAGATACGAGCGGACTGATCTGGGTAGCCACCCTAAACGGTCTCAACAGCTATGATGGATACACCGTCAGAAATTTTTATGTGCGTGATTATCCAAGTCTTCAAAGCAATATCATTTCCCGTTTGGTATGTGATACCAAAAACAGAATCTGGATTCAGGCCGTTGATGGACGGCTCAGTGTATTGGATGAGAAACGACAGTTTCATGCGATCAACCTGAAGGAAGTTTCGGTCGATTATTTATTGCCGGTTAGTGACATGCCCATGTTTCTGAGTAGCGGACGAATGTATGGTCTGGCACATGATGGTTCGCTCAATTTTATTCCATTGGTTACAAGCCACGAGGCATTGCTCAAAATCAAATTTGAAAGAATTAATCCCTGGGATACAGACAAGCTGGTGTTCACCGGTGAAGGTCAATTATTTTTGTTTGACTTCCGTACCCTTCGGGTTTCAGCCAGTGTAAGAATACCGGGAGTGCTGGCTGCCTCGCGACTCTCAGCAGATACTGCGATGGTGACAACGCACGATTCTCAAAAGCTACTCAAGGTGAATATTCGGAATGGTGAGATAATAAAATCCTATGGTACGATCAAGGATCAGTATGGTACTCTGATGGACGCTAACCCGGGTAGCATACAATCTTTGAATGATAGAAGATTTCTTATTGCGTCACCAAAATCAGGAGTATACACGTTTGATGTCGATCATGAAACACTCATACGCTATTCCCACGATCCTCTGGACGATCGTTCTATG
>DASXWI010000595.1:0-4911 GCA_036503755.1 Saprospiraceae bacterium
TCCTATTTCAGGCCTGAATTTGAAAAGGAATTTCCTTTCTTCAATATTCTTCACACCCATTTTTTCAAAATCAATCATGCCCGGTTCAATGAACTAATGCCTTTTTTTGAAGATGTCTTTATGGCTTACGAAAAAGCGAACGACAACCACCATAAGATCGCCTCTGCCAAGTTGTTAGCCCTGTTGTATCAGCTCAAAGAGTTTACGGTAGCCTTTAGCCAATGGGAGCAGGGATTTACCACACCTCAACAGATCCTATGGCAGAAGTATATCCAGCTGATCAACAACTACTATATAGAAAAACGGACAGTGGAGGAGTATGCTGAAATACTTTTTGTGAGCGCTAATCATTTGTCGCAGTCGGTCAAAGAGGCCTCCGGCCGGAATGCCTTGTCTTTTATTAATGAAAGACTGATGGAGGAGGCAAAATCACTTATCAGGTTTACAGATTATGACATCGCCGAAATAGCCTTCCAGCTCAATTTTTCAGATCCGGCCAACTTCGGAAAGTTTTTTAAAAGGCATATAGGCCAAACACCTGTTGCGTATAGGAAGTCATTATAGCCGAGTATGTCCAGAATGCTTTTTTAGAAATGTACCATTGCAACCAAGTTTTGAACCATGCTAATGATCATGCAAGACTGCAATTTTGTACTATCCTTTTTAACTAAATAAAATATAAAGTCATGAGTAAAATAGCTGTATTCGGAACGGGAATAGTAGGAGATACGATCGGTTCGAAATTAGTGGAACTGGGACATTCCGTAATGATGGGTTCTCGGACCAGTGACAATGAAAAAGCGGCTGCTTTTGTGTTAAAGCATGAAGGCAAGGCAAGCGCCGGTACTTACAGTGATGCTGCGGCTTTTGGGGAAATCATCATTAACTGTACATCCGGTACAGGCTCTATCGAGGCCCTGAAATCGGCTGGAGAGAAAAATCTCAACGGTAAAATCCTGATTGACCTGGCCAATCCACTTGACTTCAGTAAAGGCATGCCACCCTCTCTTTCCGTTGTCAATACCAATTCACTAGCGGAGGAAATTCAAAAAACATTTCCTGAAGTAAAAGTGGTTAAAACGCTCAATACTATGTGGTGCGGGCTGATGATCAATCCTGGGATGATCAATGGTGGGGATCATAATGTGTTTGTCAATGGAAACGATGCCGGAGCTAAAGAAAAAGTAAAGGAGGTCTTAATGTCATTTGGTTGGGCAGATAAAAATATACTCGACCTCGGGGATATCACTGCATCAAGAGGTACTGAAATGTACCTGCCTATCTGGTTACGCATCTGGGGAGCAACCAACAATGGGGCATTTAATATTAAAATAGTCAGCTAAATGACAACGCTGCTTTCCGTCCACTGGGCGCTGGTTGCTGCATTGTGGTATTTCGTCAATGGACTTTTACATTCCATAACGATATTGGCCAGGCATAAAGGTGGTTATGATAGGGATCTACTTCGCCTGTTGATGGATGGACATGTTTTGATGTTATCAGGCGCAGTTGTCTTTATCGGTTGGTTAATGATGATCCATAAAATTCAATATGGTGGTATCCTCTGCATGGTTGTGGCTGGGTTTATGCTCTTGTATTGTGCTATGATTTTCCCTTTTCTGAAATCTTTTGGGACAATGGTGATCAGTATAATCCTGATTATCATTTCTATTCGGTTTTGTGTCACATGAGCGACAAGCGAAAACTCAAGGTATTCTTTATCTTGGGACAACAAGCATATAAATGAAAAGTATATTCATCATATTTTGCTTTTACTTGTTGATCAGCATACTCTCCGGATGCAATGAGCAGGATGATCCTAAGTCACCAGTTCCACCAATAAGCCTTTTTTTTCCTATCCAGCTTTTGCACCTTCAATTATGTCACCAATGAATTTTGGGCAGGTGTGATCGAGGGTGGAGTAGGGTCGAGGAGAAATTATTATTTCTCAGGAAATAAATGAAGAATGAAATTTTTCGCTCAGATAAATATTTGAGAATGAGCCAAACCCCTTCCGCCCTTCTGCCGTTCCGCCTTTCCGCCTTCTTTATTTTGCTTCCTTCGAAAAAACAATTTCCCCTACATCATGCTTCACAGGCTCTAGACTGTTGAGAAACATCCAGATCGCAGTCAGGTCTTCATCCGTCATACGCGAAAAAGGTCCCCAGTCCATCGGTGAAAAAGCATAGGCTCTTCCTAACCGGAAACGTGCTATAAACTCTTCAGGTGTTTTGTATTTAGCTAAGACACCTCCCGGATCAGGAGTGATGTTGGGTGTGCGAAGCCATAAGGTAGTATCGGCATTCAGGAATTTATGAAGGCCAACCCATGGCTCAAATTCCATTCCGCCTGCGAATTCAGGGCCCGTGGCTTCGTAGGTCATTATGTCGCGTTTGGTATGACAACCCACACAATTTGTTACATAACGTGCGAGGTATTCACCCCTTTCGACAGTTGCCGCCATGGGAGGTGCTGTTGCGGGAGCATCTGGATGTTCGATTGGTTTAAAGGTTGAAGTCATGGCTCGGACTGCTTTTCCCATAAAGGTCCATTCGTTCTCCGGAACTTCATTTTCTACCGGGGCAAGAGATCGGAGATAAGACACAATGGCTACCATATCATCATCAGCCATATTAAAGAAAGGCATCAAGACCGGCATGCTGGCTAATCCATTTGGTCGAATGCCATGTCTCATCATGCGAAAGATCTGTTCATCAGTATATCTGCCAAGACCAGTTTTAGCATCTGAAGTCAGATTGCGCGTATACATCGTTCCTAGAGGACCCATCGGAAAACCCACACCCCCTTTGAGGGCTATATCTTTTCCCTTATCACTTTCTACCAGGTCGGAGAATCCGGAGACGTGGCATGAATTGCAATGCGCCGGTCCATGGACCAGGTATTTGCCTTTTGCAATAATGGTAGAATCTGTGCTGGCTTTCAGTGCGGGACCCGGCCAGTCATATGTTTTATCCCATGAAGACTGGACGTAAATGTAAAATCCGAGGACAGCAAGAATAATGATGACGAGCAGAGCAAGAAGAATCTTCTTAAGCATAGTTGGTTGAATTTAAAAAGTGAGGTGATCAGATTCTCAAGTAGCCCCACAACATCCCTTGATGATGACCAATGTAAAAATTTTTCAGAAGAGTACAAATAGTCCTATACGATCTGGCTATTCGAATATGTTTTTCTTTCATATAAAATATTCAAATATTGAGTATTTTGATACGCGAAAGCAGGTAGCATGCTCTATGCAAGCGTAGTAAGGGGATTCTATATAATTGCAGCGAATAAACCATAAAACCAAATACATTATGAAAACATATGCAGCTGAATTTTTTGGAACATTCTGGCTTGTTTTAGGTGGATGTGGCGCAGCTATGCTGTCTGCAGGGTTCCCCGAAGTGGGCATTGGACTAGTAGGGGTATCAATCGCTTTTGGTTTGACGGTGTTGACCATTGCCTATTCACTGGGCCATGTGTCTGGTGCTCATTTAAATCCAGCAGTTACTATTGGATTTTGGGCAGCCGGCAGATTGCCTACGGGCAAGATATTACCGTATATGGCTTCCCAGATTGTTGGGGCTGTCGCCGGAGCCGGAGTACTATATATCATTGTCACCGGCAATGGAAGTGAGATAGGTAATTTTGCAGCTAACGGATATGGTGATCACTCACCTGGAGGATATAATATGACCGCTGCTATCGTTACGGAGTTTGTCATGACGTTTATGTTTATGCTCATCATTCTAGGTTCCACCTATGAGAAAGCACCTGCAGGCTTTGCCGGAATCGCCATCGGTCTTGGTCTAACCCTGATCCATTTAATCAGCATTCCTGTAACCAATACCTCTGTGAATCCAGCCAGGAGCATTAGTCAGGCTTTGTTTGTAGGCGATTGGGCAATTGCCCAACTATGGTTATTCATCGTCATTCCTATCGCAGGTGCCGGGTTGGCAGGTAGTATTGCAAAGCAAATTAGGGTAGAAAACACCACAGCCTAAGGAATAGCGATACTGAATACCGAATACCGATTACTGATTACTGATTACCGCTCACCAATTACCTCGTGACCACCAAACGGAAAGTCGCAATACCCGAGGGATCCTCGATGCGTAGAAAATACATCCCATCCGGAACATCTGCTACATTGATGTAACCTTCAAATTTTCCGTTTCGCATCCATTGGCCATCAATGTTGATCAACCGATACGTTTCATTTCCTTCAAGTGTTTTTGTTGAATAGATGACATCACTTGCCGGATTTGGAAACACAGTGAAGTCTGGAATGGATTGATTGGAAACTGCGGTATTGGTTATGCTCTGTACGACATTTAGGGCATCTAGTTTTCCCTGGCCCCAGCGGATATGACCTTCGGGTCCGATGTTCCCTGTTAATCCATCATTGCGGGCAGCATCAAGGATGATCTCTTTGACTTCATGAGCGGATAAGTTTGGATCTGCTTCAAGCAACAAAGACACTACACCACTCACCATCGGTGCGCTCATACTCGTGCCACTCAACCTGACGAATTCATAATCTTTACCATTGAAGTTGACAGTTGTCACCGGCTGCAAATTGGTAGCAGAGAATGAATTGAACGAAGAGCATAATTCCTGGCCCGGAGCGGAGATATCCGGCTTTGGAAAACCATCCATACGGGGACCATAACTGGAGAAATTTGTGATCTGGAAATTGGTTTCATGCGCAGCAGCGGTAATAACACTTTCAGTCACAGCCGGATGGCCAATGCCAAAATTTCTATCGCCTGAAATATAGCCTGCAGTCGGAGCGGTGAATCCAAAGCCCCAATTACCGATACCATATACAGTCAATCTCGTATTCCAAGAATGAACAGTGCCTGAATCGGCTTGTGCATATAATATTTTCTTGAGGTCCTGGTTTTT
>DASXWI010000596.1:0-2953 GCA_036503755.1 Saprospiraceae bacterium
CCGCTATAGATCCAAGGTAAATATCCCCCGCAGGGGATCTGAATTCCTTCATGCAATCACTTCAATAGAGGTCAACGTCCACGCCTTGGCTTTTCCTGAAAAAAGGGGCTTTACAGCTGACCAGGTTTGTTTAAATAATGACGAGGATCGGTATACATCCAGTGCGTTTTCGTTTTCCCAAAGGCTTATGGTCCAGACACTTATATGTCCATCATCCCCGCTACGAAGCACTTCCAATCCAAGGCAACCTTCACTGCCCCTGATTTGTTTCTTAACTGTATCAAAGATATCCAAAAACTGCCCTTCCGTATCGGGCAATAGATCCATGACTACTACGCGTTTTATCATTGTAAATAATTTCCCTGGCAATCGTGCCGCCCAAACATATTACAAAAAATTGTAAATTTAACTGGCAACAGCCTCAGGATTAAAACCTAATCATTAGATTTGACACGTACCAAAAATCAAACGACCATCGGACAAGCCATATCAAACACTAAAGACAAGAACTTGAGTGAGATTGTATTAACCGTGGAGGATATAGATCCTCTCGAACTCTTTGGACAGAATAATAGCAAACTCAACCTTTTCCGGAAAGCCTTCCCGGATGTGGTAGTCACCTCAAGAGGAAACCAGGTTAAGCTTAGCGGCAAAAAGAAATCAACCCAAAGCGCCAAGGATAAATTTGAAATGATGTTACGTATCCTGCAGGATCAAAAGACCCTTCCTATAGCTAAGCTGGAGGAGCTCCTGTCTGGAACCCACACCTTCGAGGAAGAAGAAGTATCTGTTCCTGGTGTCTCCGACCACGTTATCCTCTATGGCCGCACTGGCAAACCCATTAAAGCAAAGACGAAGAATCAGAAAAAGATGGTCACCGCGTGTGACTTGAATGATGTTGTTTTTGCAGTAGGTCCAGCGGGTACGGGTAAGACCTATACTGCAGTTGCTCTTGCCGTAAGAGCACTAAAGAATGCAATGGTCAAAAAGATCATCCTTACTCGCCCCGCCGTGGAAGCAGGTGAGAATCTTGGTTTTTTACCTGGAGACTTGAAAGAGAAAATTGACCCTTATCTACGTCCGCTTTATGACGCACTTGATGATATGATCCAGTTGGATAAACTGAATTACTTTATGCAAAACAGGATCATCGAAGTTGCACCATTAGCTTACATGCGCGGACGTACTTTGGATAATGCATTTATCATTCTTGATGAAGCACAGAATGCTACAGAAGGACAGATTAAAATGTTCCTGACACGTCTTGGTCCTTCTGCGAAATGTATTATTACCGGAGATTTATCTCAGATTGATCTACCTCGTAGCGTACAATCGGGATTCAGTAAAGCGATTGATTTACTAGGTCACCTCGATGGAATTGAAACCGTAAGGTTAAGTCCTGATGATGTTGTCCGCCATCGCCTGGTCAAAGATATTATTATCGCTTTTGATAAGGATGCTGAAAAACGCAGATTAGCCCAGGAGAAAAAGGATGGGAAGGAAGAATAAACGCGCATGCCTATAGCCTATCGATTATAGTCTCCAACTCATCACTTACAGGGAACTGTTATTCTTGAATCTTCAAAAAGTATATCTAACAGGGCATTGATCATCCGATCGCTCTGCAAGGATAACTTTGAAATAGAACGGCTTAGCGGCAGTGACGATACTGATGCGCTGGTGGCCATGTTGGCTTCAACTGAAAATGTATTGTATAGTGGCCATGCAGGAAGTAGTTACCGTTTTATGGTAGCTAAAGCTTGCCTTGGCAACCGCGAAGTGACTATCAATGCTTCGGAACAATTGCGTCGTCGACCAGTTGGTCCCCTCGTCAAAGCCTTGCAAACCTTAGGAGCGGATATCACTTACTTAAACAAAGAAGGATTTCCACCTTTAAAAATTACTCCTTCAAAGAATTTCGGTAAAAAGATTAATGAAGTCACGCTACAAGCGGGCATAAGTAGTCAATACCTCACAGCATTATTATTAATTGCTCCTGTTCTGCCAAATGGATTAACCATTCATCTGGCAGGTGATCCGATTTCAGTGTCGTACATCCACATGACGCTTGCGATGATGGAGTATTTTGGCGTAGGTCATAGCTGGACGGACAATACAATACGCATCGAACATGGGGAGTATAAAGCCAAAGACTATACTGTAGAAGGTGATTGGTCCGCAGCATCTTATTTCTATTCTATGGCTGCGCTCGCTGAAAAAGCGGAGATCAGCATCGAAGGGTTAGAAGAAAAAAGTATCCAGGGCGATGCCGTAACAAAAGAAATCTACGCACAATTAGGTGTTGATACTAGTTTTACAGAAGCTGGCGTATTGATCATTAAAAAAGAGATCAAAGAAAGGCTGAAGGAATTCAACTATGATTTTTCACACTGTCCTGATATTGCGCAGACGGTCATGGTGACCCTTGCAGGCCTTGGTATAAAAGGTTCTTTGTCCGGTCTTCGCACACTTCGCATCAAGGAATCTGACAGAATCATGGCGATGCATACAGAGTTGGCCAGAGTCAAGACGAGTTTGAATGTAAAAGAGGAAGGAGATAGCATCACTGCGTTGATCAGTGGCAGAGCCAAATGGAAAGACCGTGGAAAATTTGATACGTACGAAGATCATCGCATGGCCATGTCACTCTCACCACTCGCATGCATCAATCCGATTATCATCAAAGAACCTGAAGTCGTCAGCAAATCTTATCCAGGCTTCTGGAAAGACATTGAATCCATTGGGATAAAGATTGAAAAGTTGAAAATCAAATAATTTTTATTTGCATTGTATTTCAACGATCGGGGATAGATCATCTATAAGCATATGTCCATTATACTTATCCTGGATATAGCTCGAATAATATACTTTGATGGTAAAGTATGTATAGTTCCTTTTTGGCGAAAGCACAAATTCGTATAGCTTCCAGTCAAAATGTTCAACCGGGGGACTT
>DASXWI010000597.1:0-1847 GCA_036503755.1 Saprospiraceae bacterium
ACCTGTTGGTACTGTCAGAGTTGGAGGGACATAAAATTCGGCAGCAGTTGGAGCAGAAGATCCTTGAGCAATGATTACTTCAGTGCCAGATGATGCTGTTTGGTTTCCTGCTGCATTTGAGTTTCCAGCCATCATTGTTCCGTTACCAGTCGTGTTACCGCCAGTGGTATTGAGCATTGTAGCATTTTGTGTTACTTCGCTATCACCGTCTTCTGCTTCATTTCCATTTCCATTTTCATTGTTTGCGCCCTCGTCTTCTGCTTCATTTCCATTTTCATCATCAGTTGCGGTTTGGTTTTCTCCAGCGGCGCCTTCAGCTTGTGTTTCTTCTGCTTCTGCTGCTGTGCATACTATGCCTTCACCTTTTGCCGAGACACATGTTCCTTCTGGATGATCAGTTGCAGTCGAGTTCTCCACTGCCAGTACTGCAAATGCCCCACCTTTTACAACATCGGACATTGCGTGGTCAACACCTACATAGACACCTCCTTCTGGGAATGTTGATTCAATTACTGATGCTGAACCTGGAGGAATCCACCATGTTTCGTCATTGATGTCCTGTGTTCCAAAGCCGTTGTTTGCTGTGTTGCTACCATCTCTTACGCTTAACATTCCGCTAATAAAGTGGAATGAAACACCATCGTTTGGTCCTGGATTAACTATATACCAACGAGTCAATTCACCTGGTTTTACCTTGAATATTTCTGCGTCCTTGTTAAGTTCTAGTTTGTTTACTTCACCAACTGCTGGTACGTATTTGTGAGACATACCATTTGTCAGTACCAAGTCTGCACTGTTTGATATGAATTTGCCAATGTCAAATGATCCTGCTGTTCCATTGGTTCCTACGAATGGACCTTTGTCAGCGCTGTTGTACAATTCGCTGTATACCATGTAGAATTCTTTGGCTGGTTCTTCGTTTGTTGGATGAACAACAATGCCACCATACATTCCGTTAGCAATGTGTTCCCATACACCATTGAGACCGTCAGCACCACAATGATAAAGGAATACACCTGGGAATTCACCTGTAAGTGACCATGTCTTTGATTGTCCTGGTTCTACACTACCAGATAATGCTTTACCTGGACCAAATCCTGCATGAAAGTCAAGACTGTGTATAGTCTGTCCTTCATTTTTTAATGTGATGTTTAGTGTATCACCTTGATCTATCGATATAACTGGTCCGGGAATAGTCCCATTGAATACCATTGCATTGTACATTATTCCTCCTGGATGCAATGCATTATCAGGAGCAACTTGAACTTGTTTTTCTGATGCGATTAAAGTTACATGTTTTACCTCACCTTGATTTTCTGTTTCCTGCGCATGTACCACATTGTTCGCTGAAAAATACGGAACAAAAGCAATACTGCTTGCAAGCAAGAAACTAGCTATCAGTGAGCTTGCGAGTAGTAAACTACGATTCATTAGCGGATTGTAAAGGTCTCCACTATAAATATTATTCTGAGATGAGAATAAAATATTTTAATTTCGATTAGAATTTTGTTGAAATTATACACCAGCTCTATATTAATTAGAATTTTTTTATCAAAAAATAATAATATTTATCTTACGTTTACTAATTCATAAAGTAGATGCCAATTTTACCTATTGACTCTGGAAGATACGGTAGCAATGAAATAAGGAAAATTTTTGAAGAAGAAAATCGACTCAGATATCAGCTTAATTTTGAAGCCCAAGTTGCATTATCTCAAGGCAAACTTAGGATGATTCCTCTAAAAGCTTCAAGAGAAATAGCACGAATAGCAAGATCAAATAAGATCACAACAAAAAAGATCAAGGAACTTGAATCAATAAGTGAGCATGACACAGCTTCGATAGTA
>DASXWI010000598.1:0-3572 GCA_036503755.1 Saprospiraceae bacterium
TGAAGAAGTCACGAGTGAAGAATTGGGCGGCGCGATGACGCATGCTACAAAATCCGGTGTGACTCACCTGACTGCGGTAAACGACGTTGATTGCATCCGTCAAATCAGAAGGTTGCTGAGTTACATGCCACAATACAATCATGCTAAACCTGCGAAACTGGATTTCATCCTTCAGGATGAATTGAGGCCAAAGCTAGCCTCGATTATGCCTGAGAGTGCAGCGACACCTTATGACATGAAGGATGTCATTCATCAATTACTCGACCATGACAGCTTTATGGAGATACATGAGCATTTTGCTCAAAACATCCTCGTTGGTTTTGGCAGGCTGGCTGGACAAAGCATTGGGATCGTGGCTAATCAACCATGGCACCTCGCAGGCGTCCTGGATACTGACTCATCTCGTAAAGGTGCTCGTTTTGTGAGGTTCTGTGATTGTTTCAATATTCCTTTATTGGTTTTGGTAGATGTTCCTGGATTTCTGCCAGGCACGGACCAGGAATGGCATGGGATCATTCAACATGGAGCTAAGTTGTTGTATGCTTTTAGCGAAGCAACCGTGCCCAGGGTAACATTGATCACGAGGAAAGCCTATGGTGGTGCCTATGATGTAATGAATTCGAAACACATCGGGGCTGATTTCAATTTTGCCTGGCCAACAGCAGAGATTGCGGTAATGGGTGCAAAAGGAGCATCTGAAATAATCTTTAAAAAAGAAATTCAGAGTTCATCTAATCCACAAGCAACTTTGCTTGAAAAGGAAAAGGAATACGGTGATTTGTTTGCAAATCCCTATAAAGCAGCTGAGCGTGGGTTTATTGATGAAGTCATCATGCCTGAAGAATCCCGGCGTAAACTCATAAAAGCATTTGCAGTCCTGGCGAATAAGAAGAAAGAAAGACCTCCACGTAAACACGGGAATATTCCTTTATAGGAGATAGAAAAACAGGAAGGGGTTCAATATTTTGAACCCCTTCCTGTTTTTTTATTTTCATGAATATTAGTATCCGGCTTTCACCAATTTTACCGGCCAGGTGTTATCACCATACTTAATAGTCGCGATATACAATCCGTTAGGTTGTTGGTTCAATTCGTATATGTCATCAGCAGAGAGCGGGAATTGATACAACAGGTTCTTTCCATTCACATTGTATAAGGACAGCTTAATATCCTTCTTTGCATAAATACCAGGTACCATACCATTATTGAACAGTGTAAAGAAATCCTCAAAGTCAACAGGAATCGTTGATACGAAGCACTCTACATCACCTGGCGTAATGACATCAAAGCATCCAGGATTGGCCGCATCAAAAACAAGGAATTCGTATTCGAGGTCATCGGTAGGGAAAGGTCCAATTTGAACCGGAACCTGATCATATCCAAAATTACCATACTCATTTCCATTACCGATCACATTAAAGCCCTGGTCACCAGTATTTGCAAAGTCAAAATCAAGAACGAAATAGAAGTTTCCGGAAGAATCACATTCTGTGAGCGTGTATTCGAGATTAGAAATGGAGCATGATTCTTCACCGCAAATCGGGCCAGAAAACTCAAAACTGGTACAACATTCAAGGCCATCGCTTTCACAAATAGTTAGAATATAATCGCCAGAACCATTTGCAGGGAATTGTCCAATTTCCAAAGGATTTTGATTAAAAGGATAAAAGCCAAGATATTGAGCGCCAGTATAAATATCCACACCACCTCCTGGTAAATTTTGATGGCTGTAGGATACGACGACTCCAAAAGTAGAATCAGAATTACAATCAAAAACAGTAATCGCTACATCAAAAATAGCACAGTCACCAGAACAGTTTGGCGTTTCAATCGTATAGGATGAGCAGCAATCAGGAGCACCTTGTGCACAAACCGTTACAATGGTATGTTCACCAGGCAGGTGAGGGAAGTTTTCAATGTGGATGAATTCAGGATCAACCAGATATTCACCCAGGTATTGATCATTTGCATAAATGCTCACTGAATCACCAGGGAGGTTATAGCCTTCGAAAACAATATCAACCACATAGGTGGAATCTGAGGTGCATTCTCCGATTTCAGCAAAGAGGTCGTAGATCTCACAAACAAATTCCTGTCCACAATCCGGTGTTTCAAATTCGAATACATCACAACAATCATCACCTCCAAGAGCGCAAACCTGGATTGTCGTATGACTTGTATTGTATGCCGGAAAATCCGGAATGGTAAATCCATCAGGATTATGTACAAAATGAACGTTATAACCTTCTCCAGTACTAACCACAATTGAATCCGATGGAAGATTTGAGGCAAAATAATGGATGAACAAAGCATACGTTGAATCACCATTACATTCTCCTTCATCTGCTACAAGCTCACCGATTTGACAGGTTTGAGAACCTTCACAATCTGGTGTTTCAAATTCAAACGAATCACAGCAATCAGGAGCACCAACAGCACAAACAGTGATTACAGTCCCATTAGCATCAAACACTGGAAAATCTTCAATGGTAAAACCTTCTGCATTGTGTGCAAATTGGCCAACGTATTGGCTGTTGGCGGTAACCACTACTGAATCAACCGGAAGATTAACATTGAAATAGTTTATAAACAAATTGTAGGTAGAATCAGAAGTACATTCTCCAGGATCTGCAACAAGATCAACTATACTACAAGTACCACCACCTTCGCAATTTGGAGTATCATACTCATGATCAGCACAGCATTCCGGGTCACCTACAGCACAAATCGTGATGACTGTGTTTTCTGTATCATATACAGGTACACTTTCTACGGTGACGCCATCAGGTTGAATATGGAACTGTCCAATGAAGTTTCCATTAGCAGAAACAGTGACAGAATCATTGGGAAGGTTTAGTCCTTCAAAATCTATGTAAAGTACATACGAAGTATCTGATGTGCAATCACCAACCAGGGTTGTAACCTCCAGGATCTGGCATTGACCGAAGAGCGAACAATCAGTTGTTTCAAAAACCAAGGTGTCACAGCAATCATCATCTCCCGCTGCACAAACAATTAAGGTGGTCAGTTCAGTATCAAAGGAAGGGAAGTGCTCAATGGTAATATTTTCAGGATTTACCTCATACTGTCCAACATATTCTCCATTGGCAGTAACTGTAACAGAGTCATTCGGAAGATTCTGGCTGTTGAAATCGATATGCAACACATATGTTGAATCTGAATTGCAGTCGCCTGCATCGATAACCAGATCCCATACACGGCACTGCCCGAAGAATGAACAATCAGGGGTAACAAAACTATAACTGGCACAGCAATCCGGAGCGCCAACTGCGCAAACCGTTATGGTGGTTGTATCATTATCCAATACCGGGAAATTTTCAATCCTGTTGAAAACAGGCTGAATCAGGTATTGTCCTATATAATTTCCATTAGCCGTTACTGTGATGGAATCGGTTGGGAAATTCTCAAAATCAAATTCGAAATCCAGTACAAAGGTTGAATCTGAATTGCAATCACCGGTTTCGGCGAACAGTTCTGTAATGGAACATTCAGGTGTTTCACAAATCAATAATTCGATGACGACTTCATCACAACAATTATTAAGGTCATTG
>DASXWI010000599.1:0-2922 GCA_036503755.1 Saprospiraceae bacterium
AAGGATGCACGTACTGATAATCCTGCTTATAGTCTCACGTTGGGATCCAATGATCTTGCCGCTACCATTGAAACGCCACTGACCAAAAGTTCGACGCTCATCGCATCATACCGGAGGAGTTACCTTCAGTTCCTCTTTCAAGCCTTGGATCTCCCCTTCCTTCCCAAGTACGATGATTTCCAATTTAAGAGCGAAATCAAACCAGATGACCGCAACATCATCACCATCATCGGCCTTGGCGCGATCGATAATGTCTCTTTAAATAACGACGCCACACCAACAGAAGAAAATCAATATGTACTTTCCCAGATCCCAACCAACAAACAATGGAACTATACGATCGGGAGTACATGGCGTCATTTCAAGGATAAAAGTTATACCACATTTGTTGTCAGCAGAAACTACCTGAATAACAGCGCCCAAAAATATATTGATAATGATGAAAGCAATGAAAGCAAAAAAATCCTTGACTATCAATCCGCCGAAGCTGAAAATAAAATCAGAATTGAACAAACCTCACGGAATAAAGGGTGGAAAATAAATTACGGTGTTGGTTCTGAATGGGCGACTTACTCCACAACGACTTTTCAAAAACTTGCTAACGAACTTACGCTCAATTATAATTCCGAAATCCAGGTGTTCAAGTATGGTGCTTTTGGTCAAGTCAGCAAGGGGGTATTGGATGAACGACTTATGCTCTCTTTCGGAGCACGCCTTGATGGAAATGATTTTAACACCCACATGGCGAATCCGCTTAATCAATTCTCTCCAAGACTTAGCGCATCCTATAGCCTGAGTGAAAAAATGGCGATCAATTTTAATACCGGGATTTACC
The DNA here is from genome assembly GCA_036503755.1 of Saprospiraceae bacterium. Classification (GTDB taxonomy): domain Bacteria; phylum Bacteroidota; class Bacteroidia; order Chitinophagales; family Saprospiraceae; genus Opimibacter. The sequence goes on from DASXWI010000599.1 coordinate 836, forward strand.
ATCAGTTACCTCCGTATACAACGCTTGGTTATCGGAATACTGCGGGTGACCTGATCAATACGGATGTCAAGTATATCCAATCGAACCATCTTGTACTCGGGTTGGAATATAATACATCAAAGAATGCGCGCATCACACTTGAAGGATTTTATAAACGATACAGTCATTATCCGATGGACCTCATCGACTCCATATCCCTCGCTAATAAGGGAAGTGATTTCGGTGTGATTGGAAATGCACCTGTACTATCCAATAATAAAGGACGGTCGTATGGTATTGAGTTCTTCTTCCAGCAAAAGTTATACAATGATTTCTATGGTCTCTTTTCCTACACCTTTGTAGGGAGCGAGTTCCAGGACTTCTACGGCAGCTATATCCCATCTTCCTGGGATTACAGGCATATGTTGAGTATCACTGGAGGAAAAATCTTCAAACGAAATTGGGAAGTGGGTGCGAAACTCCGTTTCAATAGTGGCAGTCCATATACACCCTATGATGTCGAGGCTTCTGCTTTAAAAACAAACTATGATGTGACCAATGCCGGTATTCCAGATAATACGATGCTAAATTCACTACGGGTGGAGCCCTTTTACCAAGTGGATATCAGGGTGGATAAAAAATACAATTTCAAAAATTGGTCGCTTGATGTTTACCTGGATGTGCAAAACATCACCAATAACACGACTGAAGAACAACCGTATTTTTCAGTGGAACGGGATGTCAATGGTGTACCTGTTACCAATCCGAATAATCCAGACTCTTATATTCCAAGATATATTGACAATACTGCGGGTACGATAATTCCGGGTATCGGGATTGTGGTTGAATTTTAAAATTCACCATCTAAAAATACTTTTTCCGGTCCCTGAGCTTGTCGAAGGGAAGAAAAACGAAGCCCCCGATTTTTCTTTTCCGCCTCTTCGCAAGCGAAGAGGGCGGTTATAAATGGGGAGAGAGTCGTTCTCATACCCTTCGACAAGCTCAGGGACCGATACTTTAAATTCTCTGATGTGCCCTTCGACAAGCTAAGGGACCGACACATCAATTTCTCTGATTACCCTTCGACAAGCAAAGGGACCGACACATCAATTTCTCTGATCACCCTTCGACAAGCTCAAGGATCAACACATTAATTCCTCTGATTTACCATTCGAAAAACTCAGGGACCGATCAAATACAATTTCACAAATCCAACAGCCCTTCCGGAATCTGCATGCGAATGATCTTCGCATCCTTGTCGATATCGGTGATCAACTGATCATTGAGTGGTATGAGAACTTCGCGTCCGGTGATATCAATCACAGCCATCAATTGCTGTGGATATTCTTCGGTGCGGAGGATAGGATAATTTGTGCCGGTGGTCTCATCGTTGATCTGGTAGTCTTCCCACTTTTCCCTTAAGCTTCTCGGTGATTTGAGGTGACGCTCTTTGACCTGGTCGACAGGAATCCAGACTTCCTTTCCTGAAAGATCATCTGATTCATCTTTGCCTCTGATGCTATCGAATAAGACAACGAAGTGAGCTCCATCCTCTGTATGTGAGATTTTATATGGCACTTTAGATCCATCGAGATCTATGAATAAAAATGCACCAGGCTGGAGATAAGCTTTATATTTTTCCTCAACCATCAATCGAAGATGGCCTGAAGTGCCATGTGACTTGAGTGCTTTTCCAATAAGGAAAAAATCACGGACTGCTTTATACCGCGTACTCAATTGTGGCCGATCATGATTTGTGATAAGATATATCCTTTGCTTGCATGATCTATCCAGGCCTCGCCGATGCAGGGGCCGAAATCCCCAAGGGCTATACACCTACTATCCAATATGGTATCTGTGCGTGCTACAAGACCAATACCGCGAACATAGGTTTCATGCACGTATCTTTTCATAAGGTCATCATCACTGTCAACCTGGATCACTTTCATCCCATTACCCAATGGGAAAAAAAATATTCCAACTTGCGCTGAATCATCCACCGTTAATACTTCAGATTCCCAGAATTCATAGGGTTCAAGATTTTCTGTTCCGATCTGTACACTAGTGTTTGGGTTGATATAGGAAGTTGCGATCCATTCCAGATTTTT
>DASXWI010000600.1:0-3679 GCA_036503755.1 Saprospiraceae bacterium
ATCAAAAGTCGGTTCACGATCCGAATAAAATCCACTTGTCGCTTGTGTCGTCGTTTTGGATTGTGTGTTATAAATGAAGATGGCTCCATTTCCATTGCCTTGTGTTTTATTATACGCCAGCCATTTGCTATCCGGAGACCAACTTGGTGACCACCAACGAAGGCCGCCTTCAAACAAGGCTGGATCCTGATCTACTCTATCAACTGCTTTCGTTTCCATGTTGTACATCATGAAAGTCATCGTTTGATCTACCCAGACGAGTTTTTTACTATCCGGTGACCAAAACAGGTTGTACCTGAATCCCGGGCCCATCGACGTAAGCTTGGTTTCCAAACCACCTTGCGTCATATCGCGAACAGTAAGTTCATATTCACCGGATTTATCACTCCAATAAGCCACAAGCTTACCATCTGGGGACCATGCAGGATATCTTTCTGCAGCACCTGATGATCTTGTAAGGTTTTGGATATAGCCTTCTTCTGCAGGCAGTGAAAAAATATCACCGCGAGCTTCTACCAATGCGCGATTACCATCAGGGGAAATAGTTACGTTAGTGATGTATTCAGACACGCTTTCTTTTCTTGGTTTAACTGCCATGAGGTCAGTGATCACATTGATCTTTACTGCACGGGATTTGTGTGTTTTGAGGTCAAGGAGATAAATGTCTCCATTGGCTTCATATACGATTTCACCAGGGCCGAGTGAAGGAAAGTGAATATCGAAATCTGAATAATTGGTGATCTGGGTCGTCGTCTTGGTTTTGATATCATACATCCAGATATTGTCGCGCTGCTCAGTGCCACGATCAGACATGTAGTATATTCTGTCCTGGTACCACATCGGGAGTTCGCAACCGGCATCTGTATTTGTAATATTAGTAGAAGCGAGAGAAGTAAGATCGAAGATCCAGATATTCCCATTGCTACCGCCGCGATAACGTTTCCAGGTATCATTTAATACAGAGCGCTCATTGAATGCGATTTGTTTGCCATCAGGAGACAATGAACCATATTCACCATAAGCGATTGGAAGTTTTTCGCTGATGCCTCCCATCGGGTCCACTTTATAAAACTGTGAGAAGCGTTGTTTGCCACTTTCCCTGGAGGATACATATAATAGTTTTTCACCGCTTGGATACCAATCGATGAGACGGTCACTCATACCATGATAAGATACGCGGGTAGGCACCCCTCCCAGGGCAGGAATCAGATAGATATCCGTATTGCCATCATAGTTGCCTGAAAAAGCCACTTTGGATCCATCGGGAGAAAAGCGGGGAAAAAATTCTGTTCCTGAAGGAGAACTGAGTTTTGATGCAGTTCCACCTTCTTTACTGACTATCCAGAGATCGCCTCCGTAAGTAAATACGATCTGGGTCTGGGATACGTCCGGTGTCCGGAACATACGTGCATTGACCTGGGTGAATGCTTCGTGAATGAAGAAAAAGGAGATACTGAATAGCAGGAATAGATTTTTCATGACTTTCCATTTTTTAAGGGAGTCCAAAATACTAAAAACAAGATTTCATGCCGGGAAATCAGACCAAAGCCTCTTATTTCCATACATGGATTTTATTTCATCAGACCATGGGATCAGGGTTTTTTTGCTCTTTTTTGATGAATTTGTAGCGAAATGCACCTTGAATGGATTTATAGGTGAGTAGTACATCAAATATGAAGGCTTTCCGCATTACCTTATACTGCAGTTTCCTTTGGCTAATGTCTTGCCACAAGGATAGTGATGTCATCGTCAATCAGGAAGAATATCCTGATCCACCTGTCGTCCTCGTGTCTGCAAAATTGGTTTCCCTTGCCGACACCACCTATAGCGGTTTCCAAAATGGTATACAGACCTTTTCTGACCAGATGGTCAGTTTTGATCAGTTACCCTTTCAGCAAATTCATGATACCGGAATAGATCGCGATTTTGAACTGGTGAGCTTTACGACTGCAGAAGGATATCCACTTTATAAAGTCCAGAACCTGGTTGAAAATGATATCAACTACTTGCATTGGATACAACCCCTGGTGACCCTCTTTACCGGAATGTCCAATGAAGCAGCCTCATACTCCATTTCCCCAAATGCAACTTTAGATATCCCTGCAAATGCATTGAAAGATATTTCCGGACAATTGTACGAAGGGCCTTACAAGGTCTATGTATCTGTCATGCATCCGGACGATCAGTCAGCTTTGGCCATACCTTCTTATTCTGGAATAAAAAAAGATGGTGAACCTGTTTCACTACTGTTCTCTGACTGTTATTATATCAATGTAATGACTCCTGATAAAGGGCAATTACATTTTGAAAATGATGCTGTCATTTCAAATACAAATCACTCGGGTGCGATGTGGTACTTCGATGCCGAACGATCAACGTGGATCATACATCATGAAGGTGAGCATGAAATCTCAGTGCCTGTTGAGAAGCCTGGTTATTATGCAATAGCGGATGCCTCCAGGTTGATCAGAGTAGAAGGTGTACTAACCATCAACGGCAAGACTGCCCCTCATTATCCAATTGATATAAGTTATGCAGGCCAGGTTAGAAAAGTATATACTACGAATCTTGGGAAATGGGCACTCCAGGTACCATCAGAGATAAATGTAAAGGCTTTAGTCAATTTACCATGTGACCAGGTAACAGAAATAAGTTTACTTACCTCAAAAGACCCATTACAAACATTTCCCATCAATGTGCAAGCAGGTGAAATCACTAATGTACATATCACTGGAACAGCAAGAGATTGTTTTGGTGACTTGCTTGTCAACCATGTCATCCTTGTGTCTTCAGGTAATTACCAGTTTTTATTTCAGGATCAGGCAGAATTAGAAACTAACCTGATCGCTTGTACAGGTCAAATGATTGGAGTTCGAACACTTAATCTTGAAACCAATGAATATGGTCCTGAAGTGTTTTGGCCAGTTGCGCCAGACATTGACGTAAGTACTTCTTTTGGTTGTACTATGGCCAATGAAGAATATGTCATGATCAAGATTGACGGGGATAGAAAATTATATTGGGATTTTAAAAGCTCGGTGACCCCACAGGACAGGTTGCTCATTGAGACTGGGTCTGAAGAGGTGGAGCTTGATTTGAGATTATATATCTCCGGCATGGCTGCAGGGGATTATGAGGATACGGAATTGAACATCGAATTTGAAGATCAGACATTGGGTTCGAAAGGATATGCCTTGTATTGTCCGACATCCACTATCGGTTGTGGATTTACATCTTTCAAGATTACTCATTTCCCTGACCAGACTGGTGAATGGATTCGGGGACGGTTTAAAGGAAATTTCTGGATGAAGACATTCCATCCGCTGACAGCGGGATATCGTGCGATGGAAGGTGAATTCCAGGTTTACAGAGATTTTTAGTCAATGCCCTCAACTACTTGACGCAAAAGGAAATCATACACGGCTGTAAAAAGGGACGGGAGGATGCCTACCGTTACCTGGTGGATCACTTTGCGGATCACCTGATGGGTATCTGTATACGTTACCTCCGTGACCGGCAGAAAGCTGAAGATGCAGTACAGGAAACGTATATCAGTGTGTTCAAATCAATGCACCGGTTTGATGAATCCGGAACGCTAAAAGCATGGATGTCAAAAATAGCTGTCAATAATTGCCTGAAGGAATTGAGAAAAGGATCAAGGCTGAGTTATACCGAAGAG
>DASXWI010000601.1:0-3428 GCA_036503755.1 Saprospiraceae bacterium
TATACCGAAGGGTCATAGCATTGATGAGTGCCTTTTCCTTTGGAGTGCAGGAGGCTGCATTGGCATTTGCTTTTTCCATAGCGGCAAACGCTCTTTCATAATGTCCGGGATCCATGCCAGCATTGTAATTCGGTCCCAACACAAATGCATAACCCCAGTGACACATGGCACAGGTAGAGTCCAAACGTGTTGCATGGAAAAAGGAGCGAGCCGCTTCTGCATGATTGAAAGCATAGGCCAACAACAAACCCTGGTTGAAATATTTTTGAGCATCAGGATTCTTAGTGGTGATTGGGTAATTCAGCAAATCAAATCCTTTAAACAACGGCGCAGGCGTATTCTGAGAATACCAATCAGCATCAGAGAGCTGAGGTGCACACCGCATCGGAGAAGGTGCACTGATATCCTGGACCTCAGCAGCTTTTTTGGTGCAGGCAACAAGCATAAGCCCTAATCCCAAGTATAGTAGGTTACGCATAATGGAGAGTTTTATGGTTTCAAACAGCTAAAGTTCGTAAATCATTAGCTAATGATCATCCCCATAAATTGGGGACAAAAAAAACACCCTGCAGAAACTGCAAGGTGTTTTTCAAATCACTTATTTATCATTACCAACATTACACATGCTGGTCTCTTATTTTACTATGATGTCGGCTATACACGAAATAGACGATCAAGCCCAGAGCCATCCAGGCAAAGAACCTGAGCCAAGTTGGCCAAGGCAGGGCAACCATGAGGTATACACACATGCCTACACATCCTATTGTAACCACAGGATACCAGGGCACCCTGAATTTTCTCGGAGTATTTGGTTGGGTCTGACGGAGAATAAACACACCGATCGCCACTAGTACAAATGCAAACAAGGTTCCAATATTGGTCAACTCAGCAGCTACATCGATATTGATAGTAGCAGCACAAATAGCTACTAATACACCAACGGCAATCGTTCCATAAGCCGGAGTTTTAAATTTGGAATGGACCTTATGGAAGTTGCTTCCAATCAAACCATCACGGCTCATTGAATAGAGGATCCGGATCTGACCCAATTGCATCACCAACAAGACTGTCGGCATGGTCAAAGTCACACCCATCGCGATGATAAACCCGATGGTGTTTTCACCAACATAATCTAAAGCGGATACAACAGGTTTTTCAGTACCTAAAACACTCAATGGAACCATACCTGTCAATACAGCCGCAACGGCTATATAAAGCACCGTACAAATCAAGAGCGAATAGATCATACCTCGTGGTAAGTCTCGTTGGGGATTCTTAGCTTCCTCTGCTGTTGTACTTACCGCATCAAATCCTACATAGGCAAAGAAGACAAGTGCTGCCCCGGTCATCACACCACTCCATCCATTAGGTGCAAAATTGTCCCAATGCACATCAGGATTAAAGTGTGGCAAACCAAAAATGAGGAACAAAGCAATCAGGACAAGCTTCACAATAACAAGTGAAGCATTTACCCTGGCTGATTCTTTAATACCAATTACCAATAAGATGGTGATGAGTGAAGTAATCAGGAAAGCAGGGAGATTGAACATCGCTGTTGTTTTCTCCAGGGTCGCAACGATATCAGGATAATTGGCCTGTGCGGAAGCTAAACTAATCCATTGGCCAGTGGGTAATTTGGCCATTTCTGTACCCGTTGCCGCAATGAGCGACCCGGGCATATGGATCCCGAATCCCTCCAGGAAACTTGCAAAATAACCTGACCATCCAATAGCAACGGCGATATTTCCTACAGCATATTCAAGTATCAAATCCCATCCAATCACCCAGGCCATCAATTCGCCAAAAGAATAATAAGAATAGGTATACGCACTTCCTGAAATTGGAACCATCGCGGCAAATTCAGCATAACACAACGCAGCGAGAGCGCATGCAAGTCCGGTTACCATAAAGGATATGGTAAGGGCCGGGCCTGCTCCTAATGCATGTTCTGTTCCTGCGGCCGCTTTTCCGGTTAAAACAAAAATACCGGTCCCGATAATCGCGCCGATACCCATCATCGTCAACTCGAAAACACCAAGAGACCGCTTTAATTGGGAGGCATCAGCCTGCGCCAAGAGTTCTGCATGGTTCTTTCGGGCAAATAATTGTCTTTTCATTTACAACGTGTTACTAAGGTGAGAAGGATTGACTTATTGAACTTTACTGGCCAGTGCAGGCCCGTTTTGAGCGTGTCAAAATAGAGATAATGATCAGTTCCAACATCTTTATTTTAAAAAAATAGACCATTTGGGACTATTTCTAGAAGAAGAGCGCATTTGAAAAAAGGACCTTGCCACATGGCCACATAGATCGAAACAAAGGATTATCAACGAAGTATACGACTGAACCAGCACCCAGGTCCTGCTGTCCCGCGATCATGGTTTTCTTCGTTTTTTGAAGAGCCTTATAGCCGGCAAAGCCAAGATACTCAGGCATATCATCCAGGTAAATGGCATTTCCCCTGTCTTCGAGCCAGGCAAAATTGGAGGTCGAAGTTTTTAAGGTCCAATAGGTATCTCCCAGTCCAAAAGTCAGTGGATGAGAATGATCCATGGTCGTTTGAAAAATAGCTCCTGGCATGGATTCACTCAATGAACTACGTTCGCTGTCAGCATAAGCTTCAGGTACATGTGCAAGATCAACAATGGTATCCGGCACACTTCCGTTTTTTGAAATCGAATGAATTGCAAAACTAGCCTTGCCTTCAAATTTATTGATGCCAGAACCTATCAAGACAAGTCGGCCACCCGCACTTACCCATTTATTTAATTTTTGAATGACTTCTTCATCAAGCGCATAAAACCCATCCGTTAGAAGCACTACATTATACTCATCCAAAACAATTTCACGGATATCCTGCATATATGCAAGTTGAATAGGATAATGCAAACCTTCTTCAAAAAAATGCCACACTTCTCCGATGCCCATCGGCAGAACGCCATCTCCTGCGAAGGCTAATACTTTAGGTTGCCTGATAAGAATGTAATTATCCGAACCAAGATCTTGTCCATTATCTACAAAGCCTGTAGGGACAAGAGAAATCTCAAAAGAGGCACTATCTGAAACACTCTTCACGATCGCATCAAACTGCTTGTTCTTTCTATTGTCTCCTCTCATCAATAGGACAGTTCCTGCCGGGTAAAGTATATCATCAATGGTAAACGATGTTGATGCATACCTTGCAATAATTCCCTTTTCCAAAAAAGTAGCCAAGGCCTCAGATGCCTTTACTGAACCCCATGACAATGCATACGCAAATGGTTTTGCATCTAATGGAATCGCCTTACGGCTTGCCGCTTTAAATGGAACCTGGGGTAATTCAGAAACAGTAGCATACGCCTGAAGGCCGTAAAGCACAGGCACACACCATGCTGTAATATCATAAGTCAGTGAATCAGGAATTTGCACATTAGGCTCAAATAACACAT
>DASXWI010000602.1:0-3296 GCA_036503755.1 Saprospiraceae bacterium
GGGTCGAAGGGGCGGCAGTATTTCCAATGATCACAAATGCTCAAGCCGTCATAGGTATCCCAATTATTGCCTGTTGCCACTCTGATATTCCACGGAGAGCCTATGAAGTGCCTACACATTACACTCTCCCCCTGTTTCGGCTGATACTTAGGCGGCTCTGGCTCGGAGATGATGGATTCCAGCACGTCCATGCTTAGTGCTATTCTATCAGTGCTTGTTTCGTGCCTCTTTAATTGCTTCCTCTGCCGCTCACTCAGCACAATCTTTGGATGATCTATAGGAGATAGCCGTACAATATCTGTAAGTTCGCTGCCATCATTTCTGTAAGAAACCATATAATTTTCAAACTGTACACCTATCGGATGGTACACATCATACCATGAGCAGTTTGTATCAATAACCTCACCATTGCCATATCTTTCATCCTTTACTTTCTGCCCAACATAAAACTTCGGCTGCCCAACCTCCAACGGATGCAAATCAATAGGATGCCCCTTAGCCCGTCTCCCGTCCAAGTCAAATATTCGGATACATTTTCCGAACTGAACACCTACAGATGTATACGAAACATAATGAACTACACCCATACCGCTTGTATCGGAACGGACAGGCTGATTTTTAAAGAATTTGGTCATATCAGTTAGATTTAAAAAAGCCAGTTAAATTTTGATTCAAACTCCCTGCCCCGCGCCCGATCCACAAACTTTCGTTTAGAATCAGGATTAACCTCACGCCGTTCCGTTTTACCATGCTTTGACCGCATGGACCCGAATACCATATAGCCCGCATACTTCCGCTTACCGTAAAGCCTGATATGGTCAGCCTCGGTCAGATTGTAGGCTTTAGTTTTGACTCCTGGTGAAGCATCATCTATTCTCAGTGCTTCGAGATGCTTATCATACCTGTCGGAAAATTCTTTGAAGTCCATCATTAGCAGTATATTTTTATCCATTCTGAATCCTTCCCGTACTCCCTGGTAAAAGTCAAAGTAGTGACATCCAGATCATCAATGAACTGATCCGGGACCGGAATGGTGAGTTCCTCCTGGGCAATGCTGACAAATACGCTCAGGGCACTGTAGAGCCAATTTGAGAAGAGAGTGGAGTAATTGCACCAATCGCGGATGTCCTGATTCATACGGACATCAGGACGCGGTAATCCTGACAGTTTCCAGGAGAGAGGGATGGACCATAACACTTGAGGGCCAGCTTCCGGCTTGGTTGCTAACACAGTGACCTGGTAATCTGACTCGGAAGGAGCAGGACCGGTCTGGTCCAAAATAGGAATATCAACAGGTATGGCCTGCTGATCTGTTACTTTCTGACTTGTGGCAATTAGTTTCACATACCATCGGTTGATGGTAGTCGCTGGAATAGGATGTAAAAGTAGGGATGTTTATTGAAAAAGCAATGGGTGATACAAAAAAGTTTGAAATTATTTTCAGCAGGTTTTATCAAGGACAACTTTGTCCATGATGGCCTCTGTGGGAAGAAACCTTAACTATTAATGCCTGGGGTTTTCTGTGGGGATTTCCAAGTCTGTATACTTTCTAAAAAAAATTAATTATTAAAAAATAAAAGAGAATAAATAATATAAAGAGTAGAAAATGGTTGGAAATCCCCATGTAATTGCCCACTAACCTAAGTGGGGCTTTATCTCACACTCCAAAAACAAAAAGAGCCGATGAAATTATCATCAGCTCTAAATATTTTATTCCAGAAAAAAAAAGACAATGTTTCCCCAGCCCCAACCCCTTATAACTAATTGATTTTTAATAGTTAAAGTGGGGCATTATCTTTGTTTACATTGGATTTTATTTCGTTAAAATGGATTCTCAGCAGCTAATTGTTTATTGAGATCAGGCACTTCTTCGCCTGGCTTAGTAAAGATAAGGTATTTTTTGTCTCGTTCACCTGCAGCCCTTGATTTATTCCTCTTCTCTGTCAAGTGAATACCAAAAAATTGGCAGTAGGACTCTATGGCTAATGAGAACCGTCTTATCCCAAAATACTTCCGCTCAACTCCTGAATCTAAAATGAAATGTTCATATAGATCAGTTTTCAAAATCCACTTACCGGAATCCTCTTTGACAAAATCTTCTATAAATTCAGAGAACTCGCTACCATACCTAAGTTTCACTGTCTTTGACTTCATGTTCTCCGTCTCATTAAACCGGACAATTCCTTCTTCCAGGAAGAGCTGAATACATGAAAACATCAGGAGATAGAACATTGTCCAGTCATAATCTGTCCAGTGATCACCCCAGAAAAGCCCTCCAAGTTCATCCTCAACCCGGATACCGTCATCGGAGTAGTATTTGGCAAATAGGAGCTCCCGGATGCGCCTTTTGGCGTGGTTGGATGACTTATCGATGTAGTAATTGGTGGATACACAAACCTTTGGAGATAACTCATAAGGAAGCAATAGGGCATCCTTATTCTTCTTCTCAATGGGTAGCCCTTCAGTGATCACATTATACATGGCTTTGAAGTCCATATGCTGATCAGTGTCGGCAATATAAAGTATATCATCACCGAGCCGGTATGTCTGGAATGCGAAATTTGCTGATGGTTTCCATTGCTTACCGGGTAATAGTGTTACCCCACGGATCCATTTTAATGTTTTCATGTACAGATCCTTCCCGGCTCCACCGCCCTCTTTATCGCTGGCTGTATTCTCTCCAAGCATTATCATATACGGCCTGCCGGGGTCTTTGAAGTTATTGAGCAGATAACCGGTTGTGGTCATGAATGCTATAATATTTTGGTGCAGGTCCGGGCGATGGATGCGGAGCTCATCAAGTGGCATGTATTCAAGCTCTGGACCAATACCGGCAATTCGTTTATAAAACCTGAATACAGGGCTTGCATTTAGAATGGTGTCATCCGTACCTGGTGGAAAATCAGGTAGATTAATGGTTACCGGTTTAATCTGCTTTTTCCAGACCAGCATACCTTTGGGTAGGTCATGGTACTGGATGTCTTTTATCTCATCCTTGGTAATATGGATAACAGCATTCTGGAAAGGCAGATAGGTATCTGTACGGGTATCCCGAAGGAATAATATTTTATCAACTGATATCCTTTTTAACCATAGAGCAATATGCCCCCACCCTTTGAAATTGGTAACGGCTCTGGATAGGTCATCTTTATCCACTTCGTAATTCTCCCAGTTATCCTCTATCCATTCCTCTACCCACTTCATCATGCAGTCAATAGGTATTTCTTCGATGATCCGGGTTCCGGCATCTATCCTGATAATCCGGTATAGTGCACTATCATCTTCCTGGGAGAATA
>DASXWI010000603.1:0-15231 GCA_036503755.1 Saprospiraceae bacterium
TGGCTTGGCCGCTTTCTTTTTCAGACGTTGTACTTTCTTGATCAGTCCTCCTCGTTTGTCCTCGTTATACTTCACACCAAATTTGTCAAGGGCGATAGTCAAGTAACGCATGATTCTTTCGTCACGGCGTAAAGCCAGTTCGACAGCTGCGATGCCTTCGCCGGTTTCAGCGGCAAACTCGATGGTATAGTAGATTCCGGAGTTGCGTTTGTTGATTGGGTAGGCCAGTTGTTTAAGACCTATATCGTCAACGAAGACGATGGTGCAACCCTGTTTTTTAACTTGATCCTCGTATGTTTTTCTAACGGATTGGATTTCCTCGTTAGACAATACCGGATCGACAATGAATGTCAATTCATAATGCCGCATGGCGATTTGCTTGGATTTGTAGCCTGCACACTCCCTGGGGCTGCAAGCGCGTTTTTAAATGAAATTATGTCAAAAATGGGCGGCAAAGATAAGTAAAAGAGCCGTTTATGCAAGGTTTGGGCCAAAATTTATCGTACACTGGCCAATGGCATACCCATATCGATATCTCCGGCAAGGACGGGAGTTTGGAGATTTCCAGAATATTCCCGGACATGGCTATAGACAAATGAATAGAGTTCCTCCAGCGATACCAATTTATCTTTATTTGTATCTGCCTGACCTTTAAGCCCCTCTACCAGGTAATGGCTAAAAATCCCCTGCCTTAACCCCTGGGATTCGAGGGAAAACTCTTCACTCTTGCTTGAAAGGAGGAAGGCAGTCCCTGCCCCACTGGAGAGTAACTTTTTATAAAAAAGATCCACTGACTCAAACATCGGGGATTTAGCCGCAAGGAGGGAACCCGAATAGCATGCATCAGCAATCACCAGTTTTTGCCTTGCCTGACAAAGGGACAACCGGCTCTTGATATCCTCATATTCTACCCGGTTTCTATATCCATCGCTATCGGTTGGCACATAAAAACCCTGTAAACCATGCCCTGCCAGGTAAACTAATACCACATCATCTTTTCCAGCCATGGCTATGATGTCATCCAGTCCTTTAAAGATATTCTCAGCGATCGCACTTTCATCTATCAGGATGCGGATGTGATCTTCAGGGACCGCACCACCTTCAGGGCTTTTCAGAAAAGCATAGATCCTATAGGCATCATCATCCGTATACTTGAGAGATTCAAAATGATCATATCTCGAAGCACCCACGATCAATGCATAGATATTGACACCCTCTGCATAAGATGATTTTACTACAGGTTTGGTGTCTATATATTTTCCATCTCGCCACTCACCATTTAACACCACTCCATTAGAATACGAATACCTGCCTTTACCAGACGGCCTTCCATTGCTCCACCGCCCTTTATATACTTCGCCATTTACATACCTGCATTCCCCTTCACCATCAGGCAAGCCATTGAGAAAAAATCCGGTGTAGACAGATCCATCATCAAAGACCATTCTGCCTTTTCCTGAACCACATGGTACGAGATTGCAATCAGCGATGATTTCAATTTGAGTGGTAACAGGGGTTTCCTTATTCACCTTAAATCCCGATTCAGTCCAATATCCTTTTTCCTTTCTACCATCAGAGAATACATAAACTCCACCTGAAGTGTTTACACCTGCCTCCCAAACACCTTCAAAGTAACCCCCACTGATATCATAGACACGACCTATGCCATGTAATTTATTATTTGCAAAAGTACCCTGGTAGCTATACCCATCTACGGAGTTGAGGATTCCTTCTCCTTCCCGTTTATTCATCTTCCAATACCCTTTGTATACATCACCGTTCGCAAACTTTAGTGTCCCAAGTCCGTGGATCTTGCCATAAGACATCTCTCCTTCATAAAGGGCTCCGTTCTTGAATCTGTATTTACTCATCCCGGTCTGGCAGTCACCGGAAAGACATTGCGCAAAACTGATGGTAAAAAGAAAGCACAGGAAAGTCGCAGATATCACTGATCTGATCATAATACATTGGGTTTAAAAGAAGTATTTGTGCGGCAGTAGTACGGGTTCGTAATTGCGTCAGAATAGATGCGAAAGGCGGATTCCGGATATAAAACTTATTTTTGCATCCTGATAGTATATGTGATACCTATGAAAAAAATACAATTTATTTCCCTCCTCCTCCTTGCCTCAATGGCCTGGTTTTCCTGCAAACAAGCCGCAACCCCCGCTGCAGTGGATGAAAACTCCTTTGGTGCCGGTGTTTCAAAGCCAGACGCGGCCATGACCTTCGCGGATGTAAATAATCAATTGGCTACAGCGGATTCAGTCAATGTCGTGATGAGGGCAAAAGTCAGCGGCGTATGCCAGGCTAAAGGATGTTGGATGAACCTGGTTGATCCAACCGGAGCTATTTCTGAAGAGATTTTTGTGCAATTCCATGACTATGGCTTTTTTATGCCAAAAGATATTGAGGGCCGCGAAGTGATCGTTGAAGGAAAAGCCTACAAACAAGAAACAACAGTTGAAGAACTCAAGCATTATGCTGAAGATGCTGGCAAGACAGCGGAAGAAATCGCTGCGATTACTGAGCCTGTCATGGAGAAGAAGTTTATGGCCACCGGCGTTGTTCTTCTTAAATGAAGAATGAAAAGGGCAGAGTGAAAAATGAAGAGTGAAGAGTGAAGAGTGAAGAGTGAATAATAAAAAAAGAGCATTGATATCAATGCTCTTTTTTTATGCTAATTTACTTTTTACTTCAATTTGGTTATTGGTTATTGGTTATTGGTTATTGGTTATTGGTTATTAATCAAAAGGCAGCTCTTTTCCAGGAAAATCGTTTTCAACAAGCGCTCGGAGACTTAAACCAGCTTCATGTATTAACGATTTGCCTTTTTTGAAAAGAGATTTTGCATAGTTAATGAAGAACCAAAACACCTCACGACTGACGACTGACGATTCACGATCATAAATCATAGTTAACAAAAAAGGGGCACTTTTGTGCCCCTTTTCCTTTGTGAATTAAGCTTCTTGTAAGGCTTCAAATTCTTTCCTTCGTTTTTCCATTTCCTTTGGATCAACATCTTCGACATGTGCAGCGATCCACCATTGATTACCCCATGGATCTGTCACACCTGCAGATCGATCACCATAAAATTCATCAGTTGGTATGCGGATCGAAACACCTTTAGCTTTTAATGCCTGGTTGTAAGTTGCGTCCACATCATCCACATAGATATAAAGCATGGCCTGCATGGCAGGGAATTTTTCCATGGCATCAGCTACCATCACAATCGAATCACCGATTTTGACTGTAGCATGCATAACTCTGCCTTTATCGTCCAACATTCGCGAAGTGACTTCCCCGTCAAACGCTTTTTTTATAAATTCAAGGAGGAGATCAGCCTGTGTTACGACCAGGAAAGGTGTTACAGTATGATAACCTTCCGGAATTGGTTTCACCGATTTTTTCTTCGGTGATTGACTGGTTTGTTTCATGATTGATCTATTTAAGAGTGATAAATTAATGTGCTTTAGTTGTTCTGTGGGGAGTGTATGATTTTCTACGGTCAATCTTCCCCGTCTTCTTTTGTATAGTTACAGAGGCATGAGCCTTTTTAGCTTCTTTCGTCGCCAGGGCAACAGCCTCTTTTTTCGTTGTAAATTTCTTTTCCACTCTTTTTGAGCCTTCTTCTTTCACGGCCCATCCATCTTCTGTAGGGATTACATACCGATCTTCACCATGTTCTTTAATGTCTTTTGATTTAGAATTCCGACTTGTACTTTCGATACGTAATCCACGATTTGCTGCCCAATCTTTTGCGCGGCTAACACCAGTAGCAATAGCAATGCCCTCTTCCATCTCTCCTTCCTTCAACAGGGCATTTGTAATTTCAATGGCTTTGTTCCGAACATTGACCGGCAAGTTCTTCATCGAATTAGGATATCTATCCTTAGTATAAGGCATGATCAAAATTGTTAAGGGTGAATAAATCTTTTAAATTTCAAACTCATGACAATGGAAGCATAGCGTGTTCATGCTCCCTTTGCTTTCTTTCTATCCGCTTTATTATTTTATCTGAAGTATATTCTTTGCCTTTCCTATAATCCAGACTTAGCGGTCCTGCACCAAAATAGGTGATGAGAAAAGCACCTCCTAACATCGCCATGTTCTTAAAGAACATTGTATACTGTTGCTGGTATTGGGCAGGATCGGTCTCTTGCCAAAAAGCATGCATGAAAAAAGTAACCGGCAAGAGGAAGAACACTATCAACCATGCTCCTACTTTTGCTTTATATCCGAGGAGAATAGAAAGTCCGCCCACCAAAGCCATGATTCCTGAAACAGGAACAAGGACGTTAGCAAAAGGAACACCTGCTGATGCAGCGTAACCTACTGCCGCATCTGTAAAATGAAATCCTACTGCCTGAAGAAACATCAGGGAAAAAAGGATTCTTCCGATTAATGCAGTGATTTTCATGGCAAATACAATCTTAGTTTATGCAATATTGCCATGGTTAGATTTTTATGAATTATCCAACCACACCTTTACAAGGGTGAATTCAAGACTATCCTATTAAAATGAGGAAGGGATAAAAAATGTTGTGGTAAAAACCCTGAAATTATGCGGGGACTATGTTAAAATTATTAGCCTGATTTGGCAAATACATTGGAAAATAATTGATACATTTTCATTACTGCAAATGAATCTCTTCAAGTCGTTCTTTAAGTAATTCGATGTCTACATATTCACCGATCAATTCAATCGCACGTCGCACCTTCCAAGGAGTATCCCGATTGATCTTTACTTCGATCTTACTGATCTGTAGCACCGAACCATACGTATCAAGTTCTGTGCGAACCATAGGAATCTTATGCTTGATGATATAATCGATCGAACGGCTTTCCGGTGTGCCCTGACCCGTGAGCACAATACCAGAGAGTGGTGATTTCGATTTACGCATCACCTTCGTAATGGAATTGATTTTTTCGAGCGCTGGTTCCAATTGGCGGGCAGCAGCAACAAGTAATATATTTTCAAAGGATTTCAATTCCTGTGTATCGAGCAGTGAACCAGCCATAATATCTCCAACCTTATTGTCGAGATATTCGGAATTATGTGTAACAAGGCCTGATATCGAATCCATGATTGTGCGCATAACCGGGTATGCCAGACTTTTTTCATACGGAATCAATCCCAATAAAGGAATCCCGCGGGGCTCGAGCCATTTGTTGAGATAGTATCTCACCCGTTCCATTTTGTCCGGAAAAACTTTGTTGACGATCACACCTAAAATAGGAACATCTTCTTCGCGGAAAAGCGCAAGGTTCATGTTGAGCATATCAATCGTACTGCCGATGCCGCCTTCCACAACCATGATGACCGGTGCTTTAATCAACCTGGCTACATGTGCGTTGGACATTTCTGCTACACTACCGACACCAGGATGTCCGGTTCCTTCAAATATGACTACATCATGTGAGCGATCCAATTCATGGGCAGCATTGAGGATATCTTTTTCGAGATTAAACTCTTCCGGATGTTCAAGATACCTTGTAGTAGCTCCGGTGCCGAGGATAACAGGACTATGCAGCTTGGGATCAATATTGAAATCTATCAGGTCAGCAAACAATACTGTGTCTTTATCTACCCTAAGATTGTCTACATCAAGAGATTTTTGTCCGACAGGCTTACAATACCCTACTTTAAGCCCCTCACGCATTAGTGCCGATACCAATCCCAGCGTGCATGTGGTTTTTCCAACATGCTGACTGGATGCGGCCATGTATATATTTCTCATGATGAAATCATTTTGACAAAATGCAAAAATCATTTGTATAAAATCTGGCAGGGGTTCAAGATTTTGAACCCCTGCCAGATTTTATACTTTTCCATACTCCACTATTTCCATATCATATTATCGATCAATCTCACTCCCTCAACTTTTACAGCACAACATGCGACCACCTGGTCTGCATCCTGAATTTTACGAATAGGTTCCAGGGAATATCCATCAACAATCTCAAAATATTCCGGATCGAAGTTTTCGTTTCTTAAAGATGCAAAAAAGCGTTGCTGAATTTTCTCAACAGCTTCTCCTTTTTCAAATGCTGATTTTTCCTGATGTAACATTCTGCTGATTAAGCCTGCACGTTGCCTTGCATCCATACTTAACCTGACATTTCTTGAACTCATCGCCAAACCATGAGGTTCACGTACTGTTGAACACATAATCAGGTCTATGGGGAGTTTGAAATCATGAATGAGTTTGCGAATGATGGAAAACTGCTGAAAATCCTTTTGGCCCATAAACAACTTATCAGGGGTTGTAATGGAAAGCAACCTGTACACAACCTCCGCCATTCCGGCAAAGTGACCGGGACGGAATTTCCCTTCCATTGTCGAGGCTGCAGGACCAGGATCAAAATCAATCGAACGGTTGTCATTATTCGGATAAATATCTTCTACTTCCGGGAGAAATACCAGGTCAACTCCACTTTCATAAAGCATTTTCAAATCCTGCTCTATAGGCCTGGGATACTTTTTAAGGTCTTCACGATCATTAAACTGCCGGGGGTTAACGAAAATGGAAACGATGGTCACTCCCGATTCTTTTTTTGATTTCTCAACCAGGGACAAATGGCCGGAATGCAAAGCGCCCATTGTTGGTACGAACCCAACTGTCCTTCCTTCCTTCTTTTGGGATACGACCCAATCCCGTACATCCGCTACCCGCTTATAAATGAACATTGGCGATTTCGTTGTGTTTGATGAGCAGTTATGACTGTTTAAGAGCGGGAAAAGGTAGCAATTTAGCCTGACTGCAAGTCAGGATAAGCTCCCGGCCACCAGCTTCCAGCTTCCAGACCTTTATGAAGCAGTATAGTTTACTTGATTCCGGGAAATCGGTTTGCAATTTGTTTAGTCACGACCACATATTAGAAAGAATGGTCATCTCGAAAATGTGAATACTCAAGCTGGTAGCTGGAAGCTGGAAGCCGGAAGCTATCTATTGCAATTAACCCTTACTTTTGTCGCCCATGTTTTTACACATATTAAAATCGAAGATCCACCGGGCCATCGTTACAGAGGCTGACCTCAATTATGTAGGGAGCATTACCATTGATGAAGAGTTGATGGAAGCTGCCGGATTGTTGGAGGGTGAACGGGTACAAGTGGTCAACAATAACAATGGTGCCAGGCTTGAAACCTATGTCATCAGGGGAGAACGTCATTCCGGAAAGATTTGCCTAAATGGGGCAGCTGCACGGCAAGTCCAGGTAGGAGATGTACTGATCATCATGGCTTACGCCTTAATGACACCGGAAGAAGCCAAAACCTACAAGCCGCTGAGCGTGTATCCCGATGAGCGCAACAAGATTAAATTCTAAGCAGTGGCCATTCCAAAAAAGATCCGGTCCTTTTTGCAATTTATCCTGTTTACCGGGGTAGGGGTCCTGATCCTGGTCATGGTCTATAAAAGTCAGAATGCGGCTTATATAGCAGAATGCGCACTAAAAGGTATCCCCGATAGTGAATGTAGTCTGATGGAAAAACTCAAATCGGATTTTGCCAGCGTCAATTACTATTGGATCGCAGCCATCATTGTTGCTTTCGTCATCAGCAATTTATTGAGAGCTCACCGTTGGTTGCTCTTAATTAAAACCATGGGGACACATGGCAGAATGTCCAATGCTTTTTTCACGATCATGGTTGGCTATTTTGCCAATATGGGACTTCCAAGAGTTGGCGAAGTTGTTCGTGCGGGTCTCTTTGCGAGATATGAAAAGATTGGTCCCGAGAAAGTTATGGGAACGATAGTCGTAGACCGCATCCTGGACTTATTGAGTTTATTATTTGCAATCGTTCTCGCCATCATACTGCAAGGAAATGTATTGCTTACTTTTTTTCAGGAGGAAATGGGAGATTCTGTCTTAGGCAAGACATGGTTGTATGTTTTGATTTTCTTAGGAATATTATTCTTGATGGTTCTATATCGATATCGCAGGATTGTCAAGAAATGGAGTCTTTATCATAAAATCCAACACCTGGTGGAAGGATTTAGAGATGGATTGAGTAGCCTCAGGCGGGTTGAAAAGCCATGGATTCTGATATTGGATACGGCGCTTATCTGGTTGATGTATTACCTGATGATGTTCCTTTGCTTCTATTCTTTTCAACCTACTGCACACCTTGGCGGCATGGCTGGTTTGATGGTTTTTGTATTCGGAGGACTGGGAATTGTATTTCCTTCACCAGGAGGAATGGGAACGTTTCACCTGATGGTCATCACTGCGCTTTCTATCTATGGTATAAATGGTGATGATGCCTTTTCATTTGCCAACATTCAGTATTTTTCGGTACAATTACTTGGATGCATGCTCATCGGCATCATCGGGCTTATCGTATTACCCATCATCAATAAGAATTCAAAAACCAATGTCCCCAACCCGGATCCCGGCAAGCTCTAAAATTTTTGACCAACAGGAGTTGATGAAAAAAATCTCCGGCTGGCAGAAAAACGGGGAAAAAATAGTTTTTACTAACGGTTGCTTTGATATCCTGCATGCAGGTCACATCAAATACCTGGAAGCTGCAGCAGCATGTGGTGATCGGTTGGTCATTGCAGTCAATGATGATGATTCTGTGAGAAGACTTAAGGGTGAAACAAGGCCAATCAATATTCTTAACAGCAGATTATATCTCCTTGCTTCATTGAGTTGTGTTGATGCAGTGGTTTCTTTCCATGAAGACACTCCGCTTACGATCATCAATCTCATTCGCCCTGATATTTTAGCAAAAGGTGGAGACTATACACCCGAAACGATTGTGGGTGCAAAAGAAGTAATGAGTTGGGGCGGAAAAGTTGAAGTGATACCATTTGTAGATGGCTTCAGCACGACTAAGTTGGAGAATAAAATCCTTTCCTTGCACAAGCGAAAAATGGAAGACTTATGAAAACCAAAGCCAGTGAGGTATTTGATTTTCTGGAATCGATCGCCCCTCTTCACCTGCAGGAAAATTATGATAACAGTGGCTTACTGATTGGCTCCCCTAGCCAGGAGGTAACCGGGGTAATTGTATGCCTTGATTGTACAGAAGAGATCCTGGATGAAGCTGTGGTAAAAGGATGCAACCTGATAATCTCTCACCACCCTCCCATATTTTATGGAGTTAAAAAGGTGACTGGTGCCAACGCTACCGAGCGGATAATCAGAAAAGCCATCAAAAATGACCTGATCCTTTATGCCATCCATACCAACCTTGACAATACCTTAACGCATGGGGTAAATGAGCGTATCGCTCGGAAAATCGGCCTGGATATAGACGGGATGCTTAGGCCTATGGCCAATAGTCTGGATCCTACACTTGGGGCAGGAATCATAGGGTATTTTCCGAATCCATTGACGGAAAACCAGTTTTTACATCTCCTTAAAGACATGATGAAAACCCCGGTAATCCGACACACCAAGCTGAGACACAAGCCAATACAAAAAATAGCTGTTTGTGGGGGCTCCGGTAGTTTTCTTCTGGAAGATGCCCGTAAGGCTGATGTGCAAGCCCTGGTCACGGCTGATTTCAAATACCACAACTTCTTTGATGCCGAAGACGTTCTCTTGGTCTGTGATATAGGTCATTATGAGAGCGAACAATATACAATCAACCTGCTCCAGGAGCTTATTTCCGGGAATTTTACTACTTTTGCCGCCCATTGTACGGGAATAAATACCAATCCCGTCCATTATTTCACCTGATTTTCTTAGAATAACATATGGCTAAAACAACCGAAATCAGCATTGAGGATAAGCTGAGACAGCTCTTCTCACTTCAACGTATTGATACTAAAATAGATGAAATCGAAGTCCTGAAGGGCGAACTTCCAATCGAAGTGAGCGACCTGGAAGACGAGATTACAGGTCTTGAGACCAGGCTGAAAAACCTGAATGATACCGTAAAGGACATCGAAAAAGAAGGTCAGAAGTTTACTGCCAAAATCAGTGAAGGTGAAGCTCTGATCAAGAAGTATACGAAACAACTGGATGACGTCAAAAACAACCGTGAGTTTGACGCTTTATCCAAAGAGTTGGAAATGCAAAAGCTCGAAATCCAGCTGGCTGAAAAGAAAGCCCGTGAAATTAATGATAAGGCTGCTGCCAAAAACACTGTGATCAAGGAGGCTAAGGAAAAACTGAAAGCCAAAAAATCCAACCTTGATGTCAAAAAAGATGAGCTGAAATCCATTATCGCTAAAACCGAAAAGGAAGAAAAAGCACTCCGTAAAAGTTCTGCAGCCGCAGAAGAACTCATTGACGAGCGTCTTCTCAAAGCCTATCATCGTATCCGTAATAACTACCGTAATGGCCTTGCCCTGGTAGCCATTGAAAGAGATGCGTGTGGAGGTTGTTTCAACCAGATTCCTCCACAGATCCAGCTTGAGGTTTCACAACGCAAAAAAATCATCGCTTGTGAACACTGTGGCCGAATCCTGGTCGACAGTGAAATCGCAGGATATACCGTAGAAGCGTAATCACCTCGAATTGATTCGTGAATAAAAATCAACAGGCACAAATGAAAGTATTTCTTTGTGCCTGTTTGTTTTTCTGGGCAAGTGTGTTCGCACACGCAGCCGACATGCAATGGACCCCTGAAGCAAAGAGTGCGTATTCCCTAATTAATGATTTACGTATTGATGAAGCGCTGAACACGATTCGTCTTCATTCCATCTCCAATCCTGACAACCTGATCTGGACTTACCTGGAAGACTATGGTGAGTTCTTGCGCATCTTTGTACAGGAGGACCTCCGAAAAATGCCTGGCTTTCTTTCTGCCTCAGTGCTCCGTCAGGAAAAAATCCTTGACGTGCCTGAAACCAATCCTTTATCGCTGATGGCACAAGCGCAGATGTCATTGCATCAATGCGGACTCCACATGCAGCAAGGACAATTTGTTTCGGCAGCTACGGATATCAATAAAGCTTTTAAACTCCTACGAAAGAATCAAAAACTTCATCCCGGTGATGTTGCCAATCTACGCCTCTATGCTTCGTTAAAAGTTGCTTTCGGCGCAGTGCCTGATCAATACCGCTGGCTTATTTCCTTTATCACGAGTCTCAGCGGTACTATTGAAGAAGGGCTTGGAGAATTATACCACATTCTCAAAACAACTTCGCCAGAAAACAATCCATTCTATGAAGAGACTGTCTTGTTCACAGCACTTTCAGAAGGGAGATTAAATAATCATCCTGACAAGGCTTTGCAATTGCTGTACACACATCTCGGAAAAACTCCGCACAATAAAGTGATCCAATATCTCATGGCCAACCTGTTGATTGCGAATGGTAATAATGATGGTGCTATCAGCGTATTGGAACAAGTTGTAGGTGTGCCGGGATCGACACCAGTTTCGTTTCTTGATTTTATGCTTGGAGAATGCAAGCTATTCCGTGGCGATGCGGATGCAGCGACCTACATCAAAAAATTTCTTTCCACCCATCAAGGCAAACATTTTATAAAAGAAGCCCATCAGAAACTTGCCTGGTATGCTTTACTGGCAGGGGATCGGAACGGGTATTATCACCATATGCAACAGATCCTGATTAAGGGTGTGAGTACAACTGATGAAGATCAACAAGCTTTGCTTGAAGCAGAAACGCATGCCACACCGCATCCTATTTTACTACGGAGCCGATTGTATTACGATGGTGGGTATTATCAAAAGGCTTTGGGTGAATTGACTGAATCACTATATGGAACGCTACACCAACAATCGTTTAGATTGGAATACTTATACCGAAAGGGTCGGATCCTTCAGGCACAGAAAGTTTATGCCGAGGCATTGCATTACCTGATGCTCACTATATCCTCTGGTCAGTTCGAGAAGTATTATTATGCTTGTAGTGCAGCCTTGCAATGCGGAGTGATTCATGAATCCATGGGTAGTGATCCAACCGCACGAAAGTTTTACCATATGTGCCTTGATATGACTCCGGAAACATATAGTTCAAGTCTGCATCAGAAAGCCAGGATCGGACTGAATAGAATAGGAGAATAATAAAGTGAAGAATGAAGAGTGAAGAGTGAAAAATGAGTTGCAGACAAGGAAATAAGAACGGATTGGTTTTCAAATTGAAAAGAATCTGAAATCTGCTCAGTAACTATATGATTATGAGATCATTAAGTTAGGTCTCATGGAAGTCATTCTAACCTAACTTAGTATAGAATTTAAAGCGCGAATAAGAATAACGGGGATAAACTTTTATATTTGCAGTCCTTTTTTGGCGTGGTAGCTCAGATGGTTAGAGCGTGCGATTCATAATCGCAAGGTCGGCGGTTCAATCCCGCCTCACGCTACTTCAAATTCCTTATCAATTCTTAAAGTAAAATGGAAAGTACTCTTCATACTTTCCATTTTACTTTATTCCAACAATGGAGAATTCCGGTTGGTGAGCATAACCGAACCATTATTTACTTTTCATTTCAAGAAAAGCTCTTTCCATTCTTCTGGAGGTAATGTACAAGCGTCAAATCGTTTTCCAAACTGATATCTGTTGCTGGCGATTTTTCGATATACTGCATCACGGATAAATTTGGGGACAATTTTTCCTATCGCCATCAGGTGATAAGGGAAACCAAGTGTCTGCGAGATATTGAAAGCAGCATCACTTCTCAGGTAAACTTTTCCATTATCATAATACACGATCGTGTCTTCGCTTAGATATTCAGGTAGCACCGGGGATAACTTTTGTTTAGCTGTCTCTCCATCCAAAGGTGAGAACCTCAAGACCTTATTCTTGTCCCATCGGATAAACCGTTTTACCCAGGCATGGCACATGGGACAGTTGCCGTCAAAGAAGACTATGCGCATGAGCGTGAGGGAGTGAGAACATGAGATAGTAAGATAGTAAGAGAGTGAGACAGTATGATTGTAAGACAGTAAGACAGTAAGACAGTAAGATGTGTGGGTGGGTGTGTGAAAACTTGAGAATACTGGTTTTTCATAAGGAAAATGAATCTTTCGTAATTGTCATGTGTCTGATATCTGGTATCACTCATTAACCAAACACCAGTTCAAACAGTTCTCTCAACATGCGGACCTGGATAATAGTTGTATTTGAGGAAGGTAGATCCAGGTTGTCACTGGCAGGAATATAGATTTTTTTATACCCAAGGCGAGTGGCTTCAGCAATACGTTTGTCGAGTTGC
Organism: Saprospiraceae bacterium; assembly: GCA_036503755.1. GTDB lineage: Bacteria > Bacteroidota > Bacteroidia > Chitinophagales > Saprospiraceae > Opimibacter. The sequence continues at coordinate 13,144 of DASXWI010000603.1, forward strand.
TGGACTGGGCGGATTTCTCCGGAAAGACCGATTTCCCCAGCAAAACAGATATCTCTTGGAACGGGTATATCCTGAAGGGAGGAAACCAGAGAAACAGCAAGTGCCAGATCAATGGCTGGCTCTGTTACTTTAAGACCTCCGGCGACATTGACAAACACATCCTGGTTACCAAAGAAAAATCCGCATCTTTTCTCAAGGACAGCCAGCATCAGGTGCAACCTGCGGAGATCATAACCGGAAGCCGAACGTTGTGCTGTTCCATATACAGCAGTACTTACTAAGGCTTGCATTTCAATTAGGAATGGCCTGAATCCTTCACAGACTAACGCGATAGCTGAACCAGATGTACTGTATTCATGATCAGCTGGAATCAACCAGGCAGATGGATTTTCTACCGGTACGAGTCCAACACCTTTCATTTCATATATGCCGATTTCGCGAGTGGATCCAAATCTATTCTTGACACATCGGAGCAGCCTGAAATTATACTGACGATCGCCTTCAAGGTTAAGGACAATATCGACAATGTGTTCCATCAACTTTGGTCCGGCTATATCCCCTTCCTTCGTGATGTGTCCTACAAGAATAATCGTTATCCCGGTCTGCTTACTCAATTGCTGGAGACTATAACTACATTCCCTGATCTGGCTGACAGAACCTGGCACTGATTCAAGGTCACTTGAGTACATCGTTTGGATGGAATCAATGACGACAATACCGGCCTTCACTTCGTGAATGGCTTTGATGATCGAATTAAGATCTGTTTCAGCGAGGATATGACAATGATCTCCTTTGATCCCTAAACGTTGAGCTCTCATCTTGATCTGTGATGCGCTTTCTTCACCAGAGATGTATAACATTTTGAGTCCTGGATGAGCGGCCATTTGAAGCAGTAATGTGGATTTGCCGGCACCTGGTTCTCCAGCCATCAGGATAACAGAACCTGGTACGATTCCTCCACCCAATACACGCTCCAGTTCAGGATCTCCTATCCCAACACGCATCTCTGTTTCCATGGAAATCTCTGATAACAGCATAGGGATGGATGGTTCAGAAGCAGTGCCTTTTATACCTGCATATGATGATTTTATACCTGTAGAAGACTTTGATAGAATTACTTCCTCAGTCATCGTATCCCACATATTACATTCCGGACATTTGCCCATCCAGCCTGAAGACGTTGCACCACAATTGGAGCAGATATATCTTGTTTTTGTTTTAGACATTAAAACCTTTGTGTTCAACTGGTTAACAAATCATTTAATCCTATTCAGCATTCAAAAGTAAGGATTGAGAAACTCAACCCTTATAAAGACTGTTAAGCATGGTATTATTGATCAATAAAAAAGTAGCTAAAAGGGGAATTAAAAGTATTCTTCCCTGTATAAATTAATGAGGAAAAGATATATATTTACGTAACGTGTTCAGTTGGTCATAACACCCATACAAAGAGGCAGGCATGCATTCTTGAGTTTCCTTGGCTTATTGAGCATTTTCGCAAATATTTTCGGAGTTGATGAATCAGTGATTATTGGTCTTTTATCAAATGATAAAAAAACCAATCAGCTCCATTAGGAGGTTTCATCAAGGGAACAAGTTAAGTACCTTTGACGTTTAAACAATAGACATTATTGATCAGGATACCTGATTTAAAGTTATAGTTTTCAATTGGTTTTTTGGGGTTTTTGGGGTGCCGGGTGCTAGCCTGGTGCCCCCTTTTTTTTTGGTTTTGCGGTGCAAAACCTGTGAGACAGTGAGACAGTGAGACAGTGAGACAGTGAGAAGTGTGAGGGTGAGGGTGAGTGTGAGTGTTAGTGTTAATGTTAAGCTTAGGTTGTACCTAAGCTTTCGCGTCTGCAAAACTCCGTTTTGCGAAATTTTATTTCCAAATCAGAAATTTGGTGACACACAAGCTTAGGTATAACCTAAGCTTAACGAAAACTTCAAAAAACAAGATTTTAAATTACCCTTTGCCTTTCTGCCTTTCTGCCTTCTACCTTTCTACCCTTTCGCCTAACAAACTGCCTTGCAGTTTGAAATTTCTATCTTGGATGCTATGAATCCATGGTTTACCAATGATGCCGTTGT
>DASXWI010000604.1:0-3355 GCA_036503755.1 Saprospiraceae bacterium
TGATTCCCGGACTATTCTTTATTCGGTTTATCGCATCAGATGATGGTGCCATAACCGTATTTAAACTCGCAAAAATTAAATAACCCATTTCCCTAAATCATACCAATATGAAACACATTATTTCTTTCCTCTTTATAAGCATGTTCTTTGCCCAATTCAGTTTCGGACAAAGTATACCTCAAGGCATGAAATACCAGGCAGTAGCTCGTAACGAGAAAGGTCAGGTGATGGCCAGCCAGCATATCCAGTTAAGAATCAGCTTGTACAGTGATCCTGTCAAACGAGAAGTAGCCTACCAGGAAATACACAAAGTGATCACCAGTGAGTTAGGCTTGTTTTCACTTTCCGTCGGTGAAGGAATTAATTTCAAAGGCCAGTTTGAAGATATTCCATGGAGCAGTGAAGAAATATGGATGGAAGTCGAAGTACAAACAGACGATGAAACGGATTTCATCACCATCTCAGACAGCAAGATGTTATCTGTTCCTTATGCATTCTTTGCAGCTACAGCAGGTGAACTTGCCGAAACCGGAGAGCGAGGCCCCATAGGTGGAGGGAGTACAGGTGGCACGCTATGGAGTTTGTTATCCAATTATCAGACTATCCCTGGACGTGATAAGTTAGGCACAGGAGATATGGCAGATCTTGTTATCGTCACCAATGATAGAGAACGGATGCGGGTGTTGGCTGACGGTGATATAGCCGTTGCCAATAACATGGAAATCAGCAAGGACCTTGCTGTAAAGAATAATGTTTACCTCAATACCGCAGCTATTGTCAATCCTCACCAGGCAAATAATGAGGAAGTGGGAGAGACGATCAATTTTGGTGACTTTACCGTAGAAAATGAAAGCAACACCTTGCTGACCGGCAGGCTTGATGTAGATGGTGCTACTAACCTCCACAACACGCTTGAAGTGGATGGCGCAACAATACTGAATAGTTCTCTACAAGTAGAGGGAAGTACAAACTTGAATAATACACTTAAAGTGCTTGGCAACACAATACTCGGCAGCGATCTTGATGTATTTGGGCCCACAAACTTGAACAACACGCTGGATGTGCTTGGTATCGTCAACTTTTTAAACCCAACTGAATCTACAGCGATCGACAATGGAGCTTTGATTGTTGAAGGAGGTGTTGGCATTGGAAAAAATCTTAATGTAGGAGGTATGGCTGGTTTTGGCGGCGCTGTAACCTTTGGGGATATGGTAAACTTCGATGATGCTACTCAATCTACATCTACTACTACAGGAGCGGTCGTGATCGCCGGTGGTCTTGGTGTTGGTAAAAATGTAAATATTGGAGGAATACTTGGTGTAAGAACCAATGATGCATCGTTTGCAGCAAAGATTGAGAATACGAATGATGGTGCTGGTGATGGTCTCGTCATTAAATTAGGCAAAACCCATCCGGCATATGACGGTGGTGGATACATCAATGTGCCAAACCCTGGAGCTGAATTTTTTGATAACAATATTCAGACGATCAGAGGCTGGATTGAAGGAACTGAGGATTTTGAATTTACCGATGTGCTGAACTTCATCCCGGCTGCATACATTGCTGGTACGGCTTGCAATCTTGTAGAAACATTAGCAGAAGAGCTCAATGATGCATTAGGCCTTCCGGCATCCATACCCCCGCTGACAGATGCCACCATTTTTGACGCCTTCAATTCATTCGCTGACCCATTACTCAATGATGACTGGAGGCCTGATAATCCTACAACCATCATCCCCGGCTTTAGCCTTGAGTTTCCAACAGATTTCTGTCCTGATTTCCTTCCGAGCTTTAGCATGCCTAACATCAACTTTGTGGATGTGACCAACTCCCTCAAGAATGAAAACCAGTTTATCAGTTTCAAGGATAAACAAGATCGTGAACTAGGATCTATCCGTGCAATGTCGGTTACAGAATGGGGAAATGATTATTTCGATGGTACTTACCTGGTCAACTTTATTTCAAACACCGTGTCCCTGGATCCTTTGGATATTATCCTGAGTTGTATCACGGAGTTTACCACATTGGCTGACGATTACAATCACATCGGCGTGGAATATGCTTCAGGTCATGGTGACTATGCGGAGTGGCTAGAAAGAGAAAATCCTGATGAAATCATTAGCCGTGGTGACATCGTAGCAGTAAAAGGTGGGAAAATTACCAAGGATCTCACCGGTGCTGAACAAATCATGGCTGTATCAGAATTCCCTATAGTGCTAGGTAATGTTCCTGATGCAAACGACACTCATAAGGGGAACAACGTAGCTTTTATGGGCCAGATTCCTGTTAAAGTAATGGGACCGGTAAAATGTGGTGATTATATTGTAGCCGATTCAACGATTCCTGGTTATGGTATTGCCAAGGCTGAAGATGAACTCACGCTTGTGGACATGCCACTTGTAGTGGGCCGCTCTTGGGAAACCAAACCCGGTGCCGGACCAAAAATGATCAATACAGTAGTAGGTGTACACAATGGTGATTATTTCAGAATTTTGAAAAACTACGAACAAAAGTTACAGGATGCACAAGCCAGGATGGAGCTTTTATCAAGCCAGTCTGAAGCACGTATGGAATCACTTGAAGCACGTGTGGATATGCTGATGCAACATGTAGCTAAGACAAATAACAAATAACAAATACAGTTGCATACAATTGATGAAACCGGAAGGAATTAGCACGTGGAGGTTAAATGGTTGTCTATGCCATCGCATTAGACTGGTGTTGATCATGTTTTTTCTGACCTCGGGCGTAACTAAAACTTTATATAGCCAGGCCGATTCTCTCACCCTTTACAGCGGCTTCACCGATTCGCAGGAAGCCGCTGCGAAGGCCTGGCTTGATGAATTATACTCCCAGGGGGTAACCATTAAAAATGACTCAGTCTATTTTAATGATGAAACCCGCCGCATTGTAACGGATACTGCTTACCAAAACATCATTTACCCGGATGTTTATACATGGGAAGTAGTGCCTGTACTGTTGCAAAATAAAGCCATCAAACCGGCCGTGTGGTACCTCATCAATCTCTATCATGCGGATACAACCCGGCAGGATCTCGTCCTTAAGACGATCCTGCCAATGGATCAAGTATTAGAAATGGATCGAGTAATGGTGGCTGCATTTTATACGTACATCGCTTTTGATCCGGAAGTATATACGATTGTGGATGGGAAAACGGTGAGCATAAAAAGACCTGACCTGGCTGAACAGAAATTGATAGCCACAAAAGCTATTGTGGATCAAATACTGAATCAACGGATTGCGAGGCAGGAAGGGAATAAGTGAGCAGTGAGCACTGAGAGGTGAGCAGTGAGCAGTGAGTTGAAATCGTCAGCCGTCAGGCGTGAGACGTGAG
>DASXWI010000605.1:0-4776 GCA_036503755.1 Saprospiraceae bacterium
GGACGAAGGTGGAGAGAATTATTTTTATGGCTGGTCAGAATTCAATTTTTACCCTGAGGAATGGTTTTCCCTTGGCGTCATTGGAACACGTACCCGGTTGTATGATACAGATTCGGACGTACTTGGAGGTGTTTCTGTGGGGTATTATCACCGTGATTTGAGTTTGATGGCAGCTTTAATGAACCTTGGCGGTGATGGTCCGTTTCTTTATATCTCAGCTTCTTATGGTTTTTAAAGGAGTACTTTCACAGTGATGATAACGCAGCGCATTCTCTTAGTCAATCCACCATTTACGCAGCTGAATACACCTTACCCAGCCACAGCCTACCTCAAGGGGTTTCTCAACACACAAGATGTTAACAGTAGCCAGGTAGACTTGGGCATGGAGACCATCCTGAAACTGTTTTCCCGGAATGGACTCGAGCGGTTGTTTCAAATAGCTGAAAGTAAAATGGAAAGCGGCTCATCGAATGCAAGGAGAATTTTCCAACTCAAGTCAGTCTATATCGACACCATAAATCCTGTCATTCATTATCTGCAGGATGAGGATCCAACACTGGCTTATTTAATATGCGGACGAAACTTCCTTCCTGAAGCTTCAAGGTTTTCAGAAACGGATGATTTCGAATGGGCATTTGGAACCATGGGCATCAGGGACCAGGCTCGACACATCGCTACGTTGTATCTGGAAGACCTTAGTGACTTTATTACAGAAATCATTGACCCTCATTTTGGTTTCAGCCGCTATGCTGAACGACTTGGCATGTCGGCTCATTCATTTGACACATTATATGATGAATTGAAAAAACCGCAAACATATATCGCGGAATTAATGCTTGAAATTTTAAGGCAACAAATTGAAACCTATCATCCAACACTGGTTTCGTTGTCTGTTCCTTTTCCAGGAAATTTGTTTGCTGCATTGAAATGTGGACAATGGATCAAGCAACATTTTCCGGATATCAAAATAGTTATGGGTGGAGGTTATCCCAATACTGAATTGCGTTCCCTTTCCGATCCCCGTGTTTTCGAATTTGTAGATTTCATCTGCCTTGACGATGGTGAAGCTCCTTTAAAAGTCCTCTTATCCTTTCTCGAAGGGAGGATTGATTCCACGATGCTCAAGAGGACGTTTACACTTATCGATGGCATTGTCACGTATTGCAACGGAAGTCTTTTACCTGATATCAAACAAGAATTTGTCGGTACACCGGATTATTCCGGGCTGCCTTTAAAGAAATATCTATCCGTCATTCAATTGCCTAATCCGATGCATCGATTGTGGAGCGATGGGCGATGGAACAAGTTGACAATGGCACACGGATGTTATTGGGGGAAATGTACCTTTTGTGATATCTCCCTGGATTACATCAAAAACTACGAGGCTTCATCTGCAACACTTATTGTGGACCGGATGGAACAATTGATCGAACAAACTGGAGAGCGGGGATTTCACTTTGTGGATGAGGCAGCTCCTCCTGCCCTCATGAAAGCAGTAGCGCTTGAGATACTTAGCCGAAAGCTGGCAGTGACCTGGTGGACAAACATCCGTTTTGAAAAGAGTTTTCACTACGACTTGTGTCGGTTGTTGGCTGCATCAGGATGTGTAGCCGTTTCCGGTGGACTTGAAGTGGCATCTGATCGATTGCTGCAATTGATTGCTAAAGGAGTTACGGTCGAACAAGTTTCACGAGTCACGGATTATTTCAATCGTGCAGGGATCATGGTACATGCGTATCTCATGTATGGATTTCCAACACAAACGGTTCAGGAAACGATCGACTCTCTTGAAGTGGTGCGGCAAATGTTTGAAGCAGGAATACTTCAATCCGGATTTTGGCACAGGTTTGCAATGACTGCGCATAGTCCTGTTGGGTTGCACCCGGAGAAATTTAACGTTAATACATTGACTCCATCAACAGGGACGTTTGCCAATAATGATTTAGCCCATGAAGATCCTTCCGGGGCTGATCATGATCTATTTCAGGAAGGCTTGAAAAAATCACTCTACAACTTTATGCATGGGGTATGCCTGGATCATCCTTTGCAAAATTGGTTTGATCACCAAATGCCGGATACGACTTTACCATCAGATCTTATAGAAACCTATCTCAACAGGCCTAGTGGTCGTGAAATGAAAAACACCAACACAATAGTATGGATTGGTGGACAGATGACATATGATGTTTCCCGGCATGTGCTTGTGGTAAGTGGAAAAAAGGAAAATGTAGAGATCAAATGTCCTGAAGCAGAAGGTCAATGGCTGATAGAAGTATCGGGAAAAATGTTGCCTGGTCAAAGAACTGCTTTTACTTACCACGATTTAGAGAATGCCTATCTCAGTTATCCACTAAATGATTTCACACTTTTCTGGTATGGCCCAGTGATGGAAGCACTGAAGGAAGAAGCATTGTTGGTACTCTGATGAGGGCATGAATAGTTTCCTGATCATCAATTGCAACTGTAACCATATCTAGCCAACAAGCTGAGAAAATCCAATGTGCTCACTACCTGGTCATCATTAAAATCTGAAGCGCACCCACCAGGGCAACCATTTCCATACGCTCCCAACAGAAGCAGAAAATCAAGAGTACTGACTAAACCATCGACATTGATGTCCTCACGGATACATCGCACCGAGAAATGAATTGGGGGTGAAGTACTAATGACACTAGCTACATCTCTTGAACGTGCCGTGATCGTATAGTGCCCCATAGCTGGATTTAATAAGGAAGTGTTCAAATAGGGTACTATGCTGTCCTTGCCGAGACTTGTGTCATCACGAAAAAACTCCACGACATACACGGTGTCATTGGGATTGATCATTTCGGCAGTGATGGGAATCGTATCAGGATCATAAAACAGGTATCCATCGGAAGGACTGGTAATTCGTGGCCAGGTAGTATTTTGGGTTGGGCCATCTGAGACAAGTATGAAAACTGGGGTAGAATATGCATACGCTTGGTGATTGTCTGTTGCCTTAGCCCGTAATGTTCGTGTTCCTGCTGGTATAGATGTCCATTCGAAGGTGAATGGGAAAGAATGGTCTTCACCGATTTTAATATCTCCATCAAAAAATTCCACAACATTGATTTTGCCGGTTGGGTCTAATGCTGTGGCAGTGATCAGGATAGTGTCAACAAGGTTAAATGTTGATCCATCAGCAGGACCAGTCAGGATACAAGTAGGTGCAATGTTAGACTCACCAAGTTGTATCCACAAGCGTGGCCTTTCTTTGCTCCCTGAACCTGAGAATGAAAAATTTCCTGTGACAGCGATATCATTGAATAAACCGCTAGCATCTTCAAACAATTGGGTGAAAGGTGTATTCGAATTGGAAGTGAATGTTCCAAAATCAACGCCATTGATAGTCAAGTTCTTCAATGTGACAGTCAGGTTGCCATCATAACCCTGCCCAAGCACATTGATGTATTGAAATCCTCTGCCAGCCATTGTAGGTGCGGTGCTAAATGCGGACTCTTCGTAGTCTGTAAAATCTCCGTCCCTGTTAAAGTCAACATTCCATGACGTTGTACCAGTAGCAGGAGTATAAATAAGTTTAAATGAAAAGGTGTCCCCATACTGGTTCCCTCCCGTATTCCAAACCGGTTTTCCGATCGGATCTAATTTATATCGTGCTCCTCCTGGTTGTCCGATATAAGGTGTGGATGGCGTATACAAAGCTCCTTCGAATTCGTTTAACCCATTTCTGACATGCGCATTGATTTCATAACAGGAAGGAGGAAGGTCCGTCGACATATAGGGTTGGGCATTCAACATGTTAGCGCATACTCCCAGCAGTAACATCAATCCTATATTGTTTCTTCGAAACCATGTATATCTCCTGATCATGCTTTTTCGTAAAGCATAACAGAGCTGTAGGTAATTCATCAGGGATGGGTGCATTGAAAAAGTATGGACCGCAAAAGTAGTCGCTAGCTTTCCGGCAATACGATCTTGCCCGTAACTTTTGTGTTAATCTTAATCATGCGGGCTTTACAATGAGCATAGAGCATTGGGAAATCAAAACGTTGCATCTTTGCGTGCTTAAAAGGGCAGAATGGCGGAAGGGCTGAAAGGCAGAAAGCAAAGAGCAAAGGGAAATCAAAACGTTGCGCCGTTGCGTCGTTGCGCGAATATATTTTTTACAAGTTCAAGTCAAATGTTGTTTGGATGAAATCGAATGGAATAAAATATGAATTCACTGCAAAGCCTTGGCAACATGCTTCACCTGGAGGTTGGTGTTTTGTCTCGATGCCAATTCATATGGCAAAGGAGATTCGAGATCTACTAAAATCTGAAGAGGAAGGGTGGGGACGATTGAAAGCAAAAGCTCAGATTGGAAAGAGTGATTGGGATACAGCCATTTGGTTTGACTCTAAAATGAAGACGTATTTACTTCCTTTAAAAGCTGAAATCAGGAAAAGGGAAAATATTAATAATGGCCAAATAATACAAATAACGGTGTGGATTTGATACCCAGGGATTAAGATTGAAATCATCAAAATGGTTGATCTCTGTCATTGTAGTTTTTTGATTGCACCTATTAATTTGAAAAATACTAATAGTGCAAAAAGAAAGAAATATGACAACCTCAACTATAAATCCCGGAGTAAAGGTGATGGATCAGGATAAATCGGTTCAGGCTACCTGGCAGCGGATCATCCTTTTGTTTGTTCTGGGTTATGAAACGATTGGCTGTCTTTTGGGCGGCATTCTTTTGATCTCCGCTCCTGATGGCAGATACATGGACATGCCTGTGGAAATGATGCATGG
>DASXWI010000606.1:0-8477 GCA_036503755.1 Saprospiraceae bacterium
AAGGGTTGTATTACAATTGACAATGGGAAATGTTAAATGCTCAACTGAAATTGATTCGGTGTTAAAAGCGGTATCACAACCTTCTTCTATAACGGTGACTTCAACCAAGTACTGTCCAGGATTTAACCATACTACTTTAAAAGGCCCTGATCCACTTCCAGAAATGTATTGAGGTGAGCCAAAATCCCAGTTGAATGTTGCAGTAGGACTAGCTATCCCGGCAAATGTAATGACAGCCGTATCATTCATGCATACCGGCGAATTAGAAATGAAATTTGCTGAAGGTGCAGGTAACAATGCAACATCAAAACAGGAAGGAATTCCGCCACCACAATCTCCAATAGCCTGGACACATACTTGTCCACCTGAAGAACCGGAGAAATCCATTTCTGTGCATGCCAAGCCATTTTGCATTATATGTACATTAGGAGGGGCTGTCCATATGTATGAAGTGACAGGTTCTGATGGTGAGGCAGGTAGCGCGCAGAATTGTGTTAACTGATTTCTACAAATCACCGTATCCTCGAAGGGTAGTGTAGGGGGCGCAGGAAAATAATCCGCACCCTCAATGCAATGGTTGCCAAGGAAATATTCACAATAGAATTCCGTGGTTTCGACATGAACAATTAAATCGTAACATCCTGGTGTTGATGTGACGAATGGATTAGTTTCTGAAACGAGTTGATCAGTACCATGCAGGTACCAGTTAAAGGCAATATCTGCATTAAAGGGTATCACTTCTTCAATGATCGTTGTGATGCTAAATTGGGCGTTGTTGCAGGATATCGCTGTATTTGCATCGATACCTATCATTTGCAAGTTTAGTTCCGCCAAAGAGTCACATCCATTTACATCGGATTTTGAATAAAATAATGGATAGATATCGGATTGATCAAACGGCTCATTGTTATAATAAAATGAAAATTCACCAAGCGGAAGACAATGCAGGGTATCGACGATTACAAAATCTGGAACGGGATAACTTTCAATGATCCACACGCTGTCAAATTCACATCCAGCTTCACTGAAATCCCTCGTATACTCTCCGGCTTCTGTAATTGTAAGATTACCCCAGGTAATTGGAAATTCTTCTGTACATAATACGATAGGATCACGTTCGCCAGTGAGTTCTTCGAAAACATTGACCTGGAAGCAAACTGTACTCGACAGATCACATCCACTATATGCACTTGCACAAATATCATATGTTCCTGGTTCAATATCGGAAGGGACAGAAATCGTTGTGCTGGATAACGTGCTAACAATGGTGTCCCCACTCCAGCTGGGTACCCAATAGTATCCATGTGCCAGGGCAATCGGTGGATAAACTTCAACGAGTAGTGCATCTGCTCCCAGGCATACATTGAATGGAATGGCCTCTCCTCCGTCAAGGTCATTGGCGAATAGCGGATGGTATATATTCTCGGTATACGTGATGGTGTAATTACACTGTGATCCGGAACTGCCATCAAGCATTAGCCAATATTGATTTCCCGGGGTCATGGCATCATACGTTAGAATAATGGTGCCACCAGGTTCAGTTCCGCCATTGCAATTAAGCACATTACCAATATCCCAGGGACAATGATTGAGAATCGCAGCTTGAAGGGCGGATCCAGCACAATAGTTGACATAAATATGAATCTCTACATAATTACTTGTAGCATAGAAAAGGAAATACTGGGGATTTTCTATGGTATTATTTCCATTACACCATCCTTCAGGACCTTCATTGGGGCTATAAATGGTTTGATAGCAAGCATTTAACAGGCAGACCAGTGGTGCATCTCCACACAATGGAGTGGGTAATTGATCTGGGGGATTGCATTGCGCTGCAACCTGGTTGAAAGAAATTATCAAAAGAAAACCAAGGATTAATTTGGTCATGAGTGAAACGTAAAAAGTAACTAAGGGATAGTTAAGATAGAAAGGAATAGCGAATAATGAGCAAGGATTATTGAAGGAACAAGGATGTGTCAGGAGAAAGATCCGCCTTCAAATGCGACACCTTCAGAGTCGGGATGATCTTGCTTCACTATACCCCGGGCACGGCTCGGGGTTACTATAGTTTAAGCCCTTCGGGCTCGCGATTTCCTCCACTATTACAATCTTATCCCTTTTATGCTTCTCCTTCTTCCTGCGTCCCAACCAAAGCAATACTCCTGTGATCGGCAATGAGGCTACGGTCAAGCTGATAAGGAAGGCCAATATTTTCCCGGGTAGCCCGAGGATGGCACCAACATGAATGTCGTAATTCATTCGCATCAGTAATTCAGCTGCATTCGCTTCGTCAAAACGATTCCACACATGATCCACCGGAAGTTCTTCAAGTGTGTATTGATCAAAATACCTGTAGTCTGTTTTCCAATACGTATAGCTATCAGGATTGGCATTTGCAGCAATGGCGGATACAGCATCTTCCGGTGGATGAACTTCGATGGATTCTGCTTTCGGATACTCCTTCACCATCTTCAACCAAACCTGGTCGATAGCGGGAATTGTAAAAGCTTGCATTGAAGTTGTATCTGATGGTGGGTTGTAGTATTCAATATACTTATCGCCACCTGATGCGATAGCAAAGACACCATCTCTAAACCATTGAAATCCCCACACAAGTCCTGTAATCACGGCAATGAGTGCAAGCCATGAAACATAAAAGCCCAATACACTATGCAAGTCATAGTTTTTCCTTCGCCAACCTGATTGCCATTTGATGGTAAATTTCTTCTTGAGGCCATTCAATTTTTTGGGCCACCACAACACAATGCCGGAAATCAACATCGCAAGAAAAACCAAGGTTGCAGATGCTACCACCAATTGACCCAGATCATCGGGTAACCATAAATAGAAATGTCCATCCAAAATAAATCTGAAGAAGTCGGCATACTCATTCTTTACTTTCAGGACTTCACCTGTATATTGATTGACATAAACATAGTAGTAGTAATGCTCCTCAAGACTGTAATAAATCGCCTTGGCCGCACGCACACTGTCATAATACATGACCGCATGGATATGCTTGTCCGGTAACGCCGCATCAGATATTTTCTGAATTTCAGAAGGTGGCAAAAAAGCACTGTGCTGGTTTTGAACAAATCGAAATGGTTGCGTTGCATTTTGGATTTCCTCCTGGAAAGCATAGATACAACCGGTGATGGCTATGATAAACACCAATAGCCCGGACGTCAGTCCGAGCCATAAGTGAATGGTCCTCATTGTTTTTTTTAAAACTGTCAAAGCCTAGAATCTATAGTTTAAGCTGATTGACATGTTTCTCAGGTTTTGCGGTGTGATGGTTGACCAGCCTGAGTAATATTTTTGATTGGCCAGGTTATTGACTTTGAAGATGATGCTGTATTGTCCACCTGTATAGGAAAGCGAAGAATTGAGGACCGTATATGCAGGAAGTATAAATGTTCCTGTGTTCTGACGATTGAGTGTTTTGTACTCACTTGCACTGTTGCCTCCAAATCCAATTCCTAAACCTTTGAGTGCAGTGCCCTGGAAAGTATAACTCGCCCAGAAGTTAATAAGCCTTTCGGGTCCAGCTTCTTCAGGACGCAAGCCTACATAACCATCTCCGGGATTATCCTTCAATACCTCACTGTCATTCAAGCTGAATCCTGTTATGATATTTAAACCATTCACAGGGTTGGCAATTAAACTCAATTCAAATCCTTTGCTTTCAACCTCACCACCCTGGATAGAATTATTGATGTTTTCAGGATCGGACATTACCCTGTTTTTTACTAGGATGTTGTAATAACTGGCTGTTGCTGAAATCCTGTTTTTGTAGAGATTTGTTTTTACGCCAAATTCATATTGATTAGCGTTTTCAGGTTCAAAGGTTTTTAACCTTGGATTTGAACCATCAATATCAGCCACTTCAGCAGGTGGAACATTTACAAAGCCATTGAGATAATTGGCGAATACTGAAATTTTATCTTGAATAGGCTGATAAACGATTCCAAGTTTAGGAGATACAGAGGTTTGACTGCTCACTTCTTCTTCCACCCAATAGGCTGTTTTTCCTTCGAACCTATCCAGGCGGACACTGGCCATGGCTGAAAGGGTAGGGGTGATATTGATGACATCTGAAACGTAAGCACTGATGACATTGCTTTCCCCATTAGAATTTCCTTCAAATGAATCTATCAGGAGGTTATCCACACCTGCTTGTGTCAATGCGCCGGTATCTTCACCATCGGACATGGTCACTAATCCGTTTCCAACCCATCCTGTACTGCTGTTGAGAATGTTGGATTGGAAAAAATCAAAACCAACAATCATCCTGTTTCGCAAATCTCCGATTTTGAAATCACCGATGAAGTTTTGCTGAATGTCCATAGTGATGGTTTCTCCATTTCTTTTTGAAATATATCTTTCGAAGGTGTCACCATCACTTAAGTCCCACAGGTAGTGATAATATCCATTTGACTTTGTATTACTTCTCGATAGTACTGTTTGCGATGTCCATGCGTTGGATAATTTGTACAATGCCTGGGCCTGGAATCCAAAAGATGGATTTTTAATCGTTAGATCATTGCCGGTGAATGACCTTTCGTAATGTTTTTCAAAAACGTCAATGTTGTCATAAGTCAATGGGGCATATCGGTTTAAAAAAACCATCGATGCATTGGCTGACTCTCTTGAAAGGATTTCTGTATTGATATGGAAGGTCAGTTTCTCATTGGGCTTTATCGTGAAAGATGGAGCAACAAAGAATGATTTTACAAAACCAGCATCCTGAAAAGAATTTTCTGTGTGGTAAGCGGTGTTGATGCGAGCCGTTGTTTTTTCACTTAAAGGAATATTCACGTCGGCTGTGAAACGGTTCAACCCATTGCTTCCACTGATAAAGCCTACTTCACCACCAAAATATTCATAAGGTTTTTTGGTGGTCACATTCATCAAACCACCATAAGAAATCATCGGGCTTCCGAACAATGTGCCTGATGGGCCTTTTATCACATCGATGGTTTCTACATTAGCAGGATCCAGTCCTCCATTGTTTACACTTGGCATGCCATTGACCATCGTGGGTTGAACAGCAAATCCACGCATGGAATAGAATTCAGCTCCATCTCCGCCACGTCCGGTGGATTCCCATAAGCGTGTTACCCCTGTCGCGTTTTTAATGGCGTCATTGAAATTGGTGACCACTTGTTCGGTAAGGAGTGTCCTTGGAACTGAGTTATAGACTTGTGGATTTTCCATGTCTTTCAATGGAAGTTTGGCTACGGTAAATGAACTGTCGCTGTAGTACTTATTGATTTTATTTCCGACAACAGAGATTTCAGAAAGTTCGATAGCTGTTTCATTAAGAGTAAAATCCACACTTGCAACTTCGCCGGGTTTAATTTCCACAGATTGTTCCAGGATAGTGGATCCGATGAGTGTTGCGAAAGCCGTGTATGTTCCTGGCTGGATGTTTTTGATTTCAAAATTTCCTTCTGGGTTGGATACAGTAGCCTTCGTAGTTCCTTTTAATCCCACATTTGCAAACTCCACGGGTTGACCGTCAGAGGTCGTTACTTTTCCCTGGATCCCGCCATTTTGAGCCTGGATAATGCCTAGAGTTAAGGCATAAATCAGCAGTCCGAACATGTATTTCTTTGCCATCGCTTTTCGTTTGTTTTTTAAGTCGAGCGGCAAATATATTTATTTAGACTTAATCCAGATAAGAAAACATTCAACTTTTTCTAATTCATTAGATTTTGGGGATTTATCGGGAAAGTGACGGATGCTTTAATTTTAAGTTGTTGATATAAAGGTTGTTATACACTTTAGATGGAACGTCGTTCAATCGCAACTCAAGGTCTGGATGGATGGCAAAGCCATCCAATATGCCCTATGCCCTATGCCCTATGCCCTATGCCCTATGCCCTATGTCCTATGTCCTATGTCCTATGTCAATTGCCTTTTCAAAAGCTGGGCATTAATCGCTACAACGATGGTACTTAAACTCATCAACACAGCTCCGATAGCCGGGCTCAGCATGATGCCCCATGGATGCAAAACACCTGCAGCTAAAGGAATGGCAACAATGTTGTAGCCCGCAGCCCACCACAGGTTTTGTATCATTTTGTTGTATGTAGCTTTGCCAAATAGGATCAGGTTGGCAATATCCTTTGGATCGGAGTTGACCAGGATAATATCAGCCGTCTCAGCGGCCACATCAGTTCCGGAACCAACGGCTATACCTACATCTGCTTGTGCGAGGGCAGGGGCATCATTTACACCGTCTCCCGTCATGGCAACGTATTCTCCACTCCCTTGCAGTTCTTTCACTTTATCTAATTTGTCATGCGGCAGAACATTAGCTAAATAGCCATCCATTTTTAATTCATGGCTTACTTGCGCCGCAACATTTTCATTGTCACCTGTCAACAACAAATTTTTAATTCCAGATTCTTTCAATATTTGAATGGCTTCAAAGGAACTTTCCCTGATTTGATCTGAAAAAGTAAAGTAACCTGCCGCTCCTTTATCGATCAACACATAAACGAGGGTGCCGGTATACGCATCTTTGGTTTCATCGATGATGATGTTCTGTGCTTTAAGGTAGTTAGGACCTACTACTTTTATTTCTTTTCCTTCCACCATTCCTTCTAAACCTTGTCCAGGCAAATAATGGAAGTTTTCTGATTTAGGAATTTCGATATTCAACTCCTTGACTTTTCTCAATATCCCGGCAGCGATATAGTGTTCCGAATGTTGCTCTACACCCGATGCCAGTCGAAGCAATTCTTTTTCATCGAATTTTTGGTTCAGCACTATTACATCCTGCAGTTCATGAGAGCCTTTCGTAAGTGTCCCCGTTTTGTCAAAAATGATCGTTGTTATGAGTCGTGCATTTTCAAAAGCAGTTCTGTTGCGGATCAGTAGTCCTTTCTGTGCAGCAATGGTTGTGGAAATGGCTACGACCAGCGGTACTGCGAGACCTAATGCATGAGGGCACGAAATCACCATGACAGTAACCATTCTTTCTAAGGCAAATACAAAAGGAAATCCCAGGAGTAACCAAACCACCAAAGTGATGACACCACCGCCTAACGCTACAAAAGTCAAAACCTTCGCTGCACGGTCTGCAAAATTCTGTGTTTTGGATTTAACCTTTTGAGCATCCGCTACCAGTTTCACTACTTTATTGAGATAGCTGTCTTTGCCCGTACTGGTCACTTGTATTGTAAGTGAACCATTGCCATTAACTGCTCCCCCAATCACTTTGCTGTCTTTTTCTTTTTTAATGGGTTTGCTTTCGCCAGTGAGCATACTTTCGTCTACATAACTTTCGCCTTCCGTGACCAAGCCATCAACCGGAATTTTTTCACCCGGCTTCACCAGGATCATATCGCCGATTTTCAAATGACTAACCGGCATATCATGCACATGACCATTTACTACATGATGAGCAGTGGATGGCATCAACTGTACGAGCAATTCCAGTGATCGTGATGCACCCATGACCGATTTCATCTCAAAGTAATGTCCAATGAGCATGATGTCGATCAGCGTGGCCATCTCCCAATAAAAATCCATCCCTTCCAAACCCAATGTGATGGCGAAGCTGTATGCCCAGGCTACCGTGATGGCAACACCGATGAGCGTCATCATCCCAATGGCACTGTCTTTCACTTCATCATACAAGCCTTTTAAAAAAGGGTAACCTCCATACATAAATATGAAAGTAGATAGGGTAGCCAGCACATATTTGTCGCCTGGGAATTTTAGTTCAAATCCAAACCACTGCTGGATCATGTGGGACAACGCAAGCACAGGAATAGTAATGATGGAGCAGACAATAAACCTAATCCAGAAATCGGCTATATGATGACCGGCATGTTTATCATGGCCATGAGATTCCACAGTGGGTTCATGATGGTGGTGTTCATGGCTGGTATGGTGAGGAGAATGTTCCATTATTTTACAGATTCGAAGTTAATTGTGGTGACTAAACTAAGATACTCGTTAAGCTTAGGTTGTACCTAAGCTTTCGCGTCAGCAAAACTCCGTTTTGTGTATGCGCCTACTTCCTGGTGGAGAGACAGATCCACCTATTCATATGCGACCCCTTCAGGGTCGGGATGATCGTACTTCACTATACCCCGGGCACGGTCCGGGGTTAATGTAGTTTAAGCCCTTCGGGCTTGTTGTTTTGTAAAGACCATCGGGAATATCGAATTAGGAATAGCGAATATCGAAATCAGAAGTAGAAGTAAAAGTAAAGAAGTTGAGGTAAAAGTTGAAGTAAAATGCAACACTTCACCTTCAGGCTTTGCCATTTTTACTTCGCCTTTTACTTCGCCTTCTACTTCGTACTTCGCCTTCTACTTCGTACTTCGCCTTCTACTTCTGATTTCGATATTCGCTATTCCTTATTCAAATAGCTCATACAGGCCTCCCAGCTTCTCCTGTTCTCAGTATATTTGGTAATCAACCACTAATCAGAATGGAAAAGCAAAATCACATTACCT
>DASXWI010000607.1:0-2041 GCA_036503755.1 Saprospiraceae bacterium
AACTATATAAATAAGAAGGCTATCGCTAATGGATAGCCTTCTTATTTCACTTTCATAAGAATAGCGCGGTTGCGTTATCTTTTTTTTAACTCATTTGCCACATCTTACTTTAGACCCATCTGATCGATATAAACCACACCCGTGGAGAAACCATCAGTATTCTGGAAAAACAGTTCTGTAATAGCGGAAGGATTTCCAAGTTCTGATAATGGAATGGCAAAATCTGCCCACGCGCCTTCAACCACCGTGACCTGCTTGGTTGCTTCACCCCCTGGTCTTTTTACCAGAATCTGCAGGCTCTTGCCACCTGTACCCGGACCTCCATAAACAGAGAACGCAAAATAGGCTGTTCCTGCTGTTGATAGATTACCATTACCCATTTGCGCACCACCTTTCCAGCAGCAGACATTGAAGTCTACCTTGATTGACTTGGTGCCCACGCGTGCCCGTTCAGTACTGCCCCATGTTGTGGTGGACTCCCAACCGCCCCATTCGCCAAAACCATTTTGTGCAGCCTCGTCATAGATTGCCTTGGCCAGAACAAGTTGGTCTCCGAAAGGTACTTCAACCGGAATGGAGAACCCGTGTATGGTTTTTATAACTACAGTACCGCCTTGAGCTCCCGCAGGAATTACAACATCAATTTGTGTTGCAGTTTTTATAAAGGTAGTTACAGCGGTGGCAACTCCGGGAAACACAATTTCTCCTACCAGGTTGAGGTTAGTACCGGTCATGATCAGTGTAACACCTGGATCATGATTGTCCGTGTTCGATGGGTTGAAGGCTGTGACGTTGGGTAATATAATCGTCAGCGCATCTTCCGTCTGTACAGTCAAGCCTGATGGAACAGTCAGTGTCAGTTTTCCTGCAACCGTAGTAGCTGGAACAGCAACAACAATTGAGGCTTCTGTCTGACTTTCGAACGCATCTGCTTCTACTTCGCCACCACCAGGAAACGATATTTTAGTAACCAGATCGAGGTCTGTACCATTAATGGTAAGATCCTCTGTGTGGACGATTGATGCAGGGGCAAGTTCAGAAGCTACGGGTAACGTTACAATCAATTGTTCTTCTGAAGTTAACTCCAAAGGATCGGTGCCACCAGTATTGAATTTCAGGTAGCCCGTTTGAGCATCCATTGGAACTTCCACTTCAACCTGGGTAAGCGTCTGGCTTACAAAGTCTGCTTTTTCTACAGTCTTATCAGCAGAGAAAGTAATGGTTTCAATCCAATTGAGCATTTCTCCGGTAATGATAATATTACTACCTGGTCTGGCCTCCTCAGTGACACTTGTAATCACTACAGGCACTTCAAGGTTAAGCATGGTAATTGATTCAATATCACCAGCAGGTGTTTTCAAAATCACTTTTCCAGCCTCAACTGTCTCAGGTAATACAACCCATATTTCTTCTGAAGTGACGGAGACAAACTGGCTTTTAGCTATCTCAACTCCGGGCTGAAACACGATGGCAGTCACTTGATCCAGGTTTTCTCCAATGAGTACTATTTCATCGCCATGCTGAACCCCGGAAGGTCCAAAACTCTGTAGAACGATTTCATCCGAAGCTGATTCCTCATCGTCACACGCAGTAAGAAATACCATGCTTATCACAGCAAACAGTAAAGCAACATACCGCATTTTATAAATCACATTTTTCATTTTCATAAGCTGTTAAGGTTCAACAAACCGGATATTGTCTATATGAAATTCCACGGCATTTCCATCATTTTCAGGTGAGCCTAAGAACCAGGTGCTAAGCGTTCCTGCATTCTCTTCCACAAAAGGCTGGCCCGGTGTATAGACCACATTTCCACCTGATGTACCCATGTAATATTGAAACTCGGTCAGGGGTATAACTACGGTTATCCACTGATCTTCTGTGCTGAATTCTTCGTCTTCAGCTGCCCAGGGTCCCCATATAGCGCGGGCATTGTAGGTGTTACTCCAAATCTCCTGGTTGTTACCGGTATGGTCTGGTGTAGATAAGCAGAGGTTCAAATAGCCGCCATACCAGTTTTTCACTTTGGCTTCAAACTTCA
>DASXWI010000608.1:0-1745 GCA_036503755.1 Saprospiraceae bacterium
AAACGAATAAGGAATACTGAGCAAGGAATAAGGAATGATGAAGTTAAAACTCCATCTACCAAGCCTTATAAATCTCCCGGCTACCAGACACATACATGTCATTAATACCTTTCATCTTCTCGTTCATTTTCCTGGTTTCCTCGGTGTCTTCCATGTACTTGTCCCAGGATTTCTCGTAGGCGGTGAGGTTTTCATATTGACTGACCATGATGACCCGATGCCATTGTCCTGTCATGTCGGTCATGATATGAAGCATCTCTGGTTGGTTAGCCATCACTTCTTTGAAAAGTTTGGCCACTTTTGAAGCATTTCCTGGCTTGCAGATAAAGGTGTCGTGTACGATGATCATGATATTTGATTTTATGGTTTTTACTTTTGGGTCAATCCGGGCAAGGTACCTTCAATACACTCAATTCACCGGTGTTACTAACTTTCAATATCCAACAAGAATTGTCGGGTGATCGCATTAAGAGACTTCCGTTATTATTGTCAATAAAAGCAATTCCTCCAGCTACATGAAGTTTGGAAACAGGTTGATCGGTTCCGACGCCAAAGTTATTTACTGAGTCGTAATCACAAATATCTCCTATGCTATCATTATCAATATCTTCTTGCATGGGGTTGAATACAAAAACACAATTGTCTAAGGAGTCTATTATTTCATCTTCATCACTATCAACGCAGTAGGTTAATATTTGGCCCCTGGATCCACAACCTGGAGCATTACCACCAATGGTTGATGGATAGGAAGAATTTGAAAGGTAAGAGCATATACTGTTAATATTGCAAATGGATAAGTTTGGGCAGTTTTGAATCAGTAATTCAGTGATTGAATTGGCGATTACATTGTCAAGACCACTAATACTAGTTAAGCTGGGATTATTGTTAATACTTAACATGCCATTTATATCAGACAATTGCTGCAGACCCGTTAAATCGACAAGTGCCTCGTTATTTTGAATGGTGAGGTGCCCCGTGATCGTTCCTAATTGAGTCAAACCGTCAAGATTTTGTATGTCCCCTTGTATCGAGTCATCTATATTGACATTTCCAATGATTTGGGTACATCCCGGGAAGTTGATAGGAAAAGAATCAATTTGATCCTGAGAAGAAAAAGACATACCATTTGAAGGGCAGCCATTGCAAAAAGATATTATTTGAGCTGCATAGGTGCATCCAGTGCCATTGGACGTAATTTGATAATTATTTGATCCTAAAGTCAAAAAGTCACATACAGCATCAATATCACATTTTGATAAAAAATAACACCCTTGAATTTCAAGTTGTTGGATGGTGGTGTGATCAATGTTGTCAAGACCCACCAGGCTTGTAAGGGAATTACAATTTTTAACAATCAATTGTCCATTAATAGATTGAACTCCACTTAGCGCTGAAAGGTCATTTAGCAGAGGATGGGAGCCAATGTCTAAATGTCCATTTATGGAAGTCAAAGACTCAAGTCCATCCAGGTTGGTAAGTTGGTTGTTATATTCAAACGCCAGATTACCCCCAATAGTAGTGATGGAACTTAGCCCAGAGAAATCATTGAGTAAAGTATTTTCAAAGATCCCAAGTGAGCTACCGGTACTGGTTAAGTAAATCAGACTATCAAGATTTAAGATATCGCCTGCCGTTAGTTCCTGGATGACTATCGCTCCATCTATTTGAGTACACCCAGGATATAAAATGGGAAAGGAATCGATTTGCCCCTGTCTTTCGAAGGTGATTCCATCCGGTAAGCAGTT